>JANOJW010000192.1:0-2769 GCA_031418955.1 Hyphomicrobiales bacterium
TTCGGCTTCACGGCAACTCCTGTTCGCTGACCCACACCCAGAATGGATGCGGGGTGGCGAGCGGGAGCGAGCGCTATTGCAATCCGACCGTGGGCAAGTCGAGGCGCTTCTCGATGCGCGTGACACGGCGCTTGGTCTCGATCAGCTCGACCTCGAGCCCGGCCAAGCCGCGCAGTTTTCTGCCTATGTCCATCATCTCGGTCTTGATCATGCGCAAGTCGCCGTCATGCGATTGCAGATGCACGAACACGCGCTGAAAATTCTCACGCGTCTCGGATTTTAATTCACTGAGATCGTCGTGAACCGATTTTATCATCTGCGCGAGGGTTTCAAATTGGTCGTTGGTCATGAAGGAAGTATATTTACATTTTTATGGATTGCAAATTCTCTGTTTTTATTTTCTGATTTTCCTGTTCTTCAAGCCAGAGAAAAAACTCGAGAACCGTGATTGCAGCAAGTCCCTGGCCAGACTCCGCGAATTCTGTTTTCGCATCGCGCAATATTTTCTCAGGAGACGGTGTTGGGGACTCTCTGCGTTTTCTCATCCACGCATTATACGCCCCACTTTTCAGAAAGCAAAACTGCTGCCTGCACAATCGAACACTGCTCGAGTGCGGCGATGAGATCCAGCACGTTGCCGCCGCGCTTGCACGCGCCATGGCAGTACCAGGCGCGCCCATCGACGCTGACCCGAAACGCGCGCTTGTTGTTGCCGTTGTGGATCGGGCAGCTGGTCGCGTATCCCGCACCCTCGCGCTTCAGGGGGTGCTTCAGATAGCCCTCAATCGCAACCGCCACCAGCACGGTGGCTTTGATGTGCGCCATATCGATCCGTTGGCGTTGCATGCGCTCACTCCCGTCCGTTCATCAGCGATCATCAGCCCCGAGCCGGCTCGACGGCGGACAGTCAAGGCGACTGTCCCGGACTGTCCTCGGCTCAGGCCTTGACGGTCGGCCGTGCCGGCTATGCTTGGAAGCGCTGCGAAGGCCATATTCCTCAGGGCCTGGGTGGGAGTCCTTCGTCTCTCCCGAACTGTCTTGCGAGTGTCCGCGAACTCTTCTATAAATATCACTGATAGGCATGCAATGGTAGTACATGAAGGAGTAAACAAGCGTGGCAGGCGAGGAGATGTTGGCGGAGACCATGGCGATGTTCCCCGGATGGTCGCATGAGCAACTGAAAACCTTATTGTTGGCTCTCGAAGCCGAGGTTTGGGGGCGCCGGGCTCGCGAGCACACGGCGCACGAAGAGACACCGATGGAGCGGTGGTGGAAGCACGGAGGCGTGATTTTCAAGGACGACTAACTCGATCTATGGTAGGGATGCTCTGGTATCTATGAAGCGAGGATATTATGCAGGGAAAAGTCGAACGATGCGAGAAGGTCGAGGCGCTGTGGCTGCAGGTGAAAGCGCTGTCGTACCTCGAGCTCAAGGTGCTGCACGAGGCCATCATGGGCGTGATGCAGGAGAAATCGCAGGCTGTCCGAGTGGAGTTGCGCGAGCGGATGGCAGCCCTCAGCGAGCCCTATGGGCTGACGGTGCAGGATGTGATCGGCACGATCAAACGGCCGCTCAAGCGGCATCCCAAAGGTGCGGGCGTGACGCGCTTCCGCAACCCCGATCGCGCCGAGGAGATCTGGATGGGCACGGGGCGCAAGCCAAAGTGGCTGCGCCAGCAACTGGACGCCGGCGCCGAGCTGACAAGCTTTGCCGTCGAGCAACCGGCCAAAGAGGAGTGAGACAGATGGCGAAGCGAACAGCGGGATTGGTGGGGTTCAAGCGCACCAACAAGCCACCCCTCGGCATCTATCAGATCCACGTCGTGCGGGCGATCCACACGCTCGGCGCTAACGCCTACGGAGCCGAGATCGAGCGTCATCTGACCGGGCTCGGGGTGGTCACTGATCGCGGCCAAGTCTATCAGGCCTGCCGGCGCATGGAGGAACGCGGGTTCCTCGCGAGCAAATCCGTGCCGGAGCCGACGCGACCAAACTCAAAGCACGTGGTCACGACCTATGCGATCACCAAGGCCGGCCGCGAGGCGCTCGAGGCCTCGCTCTCGATCTATGACGGACGCCGGCTGTTCGAGGACAGCCTCAAGAAGAGGGGGTCGTGAGCCATGCTGGCGGTCGGGTCGAGACTGATGGCGGACTTGGAACTGGCGATCGCCGCGCACGTTCGGCCGTCCGAACAAGACGAATTCCGACGCGATGTCGAGACGGAACGGCAGGCACGCGCGACAAAGGCCGGCGTCGAAGCTGGCGAATTCTATGTTCGCCAAGTGATCGCCTCGCTCACCTTAGGCGACGCAGACTGAGGCAGTCGACGGACGGATCAAAAGCATGAGCCAAAACATCGGAGTCTCAGACGCAGGGACCGTGTCGCTGTCGTTGCAGGATCGCGAGACCCACGTTCACGTCGTTGGCATCACGGGCAAGGGCAAATCCAAGCTGCTCGAAGGCATGATGCGCGAGGACATCATCGCCGGCCGGGGCTTCACGCTACTCGACCCCAACGGCGAGCTTTACAAGGACATGGTGCGCTGGTGCGCGGCCTGTGGCTGGTCGAGGTCGCGCCAGTTCCACCTCCTCAACCCCCACATGGAAGGCTTCGGGTTCGGATTCAACCCCTTGCAGGGCCACGGCGAGGCCAGTGTCATCGTCGACGCTGCGGTCTCGGCGGCACAGCAGGTGTTTGGCGGCGAGGATATGGACGCCAAGCCCCGACTCGCCCGCGTGCTGCGTATCGTCCTGGCCTCGCTGCTGGCC
>JANOJW010000193.1:0-6046 GCA_031418955.1 Hyphomicrobiales bacterium
TGCTGTCGGTGATGGTGCTGCTCGGTTGGCAGATGTTCTTCGTCACGCCGAAGCTCAAGGATGAACAGGATCGCCGGGCCAAGCAAGCCCAGACGACCCAGCCGGGCGCACCGGGACCGGCCGGCCAGCCTGGGATCGCACCAGGCGTGGCGCCTAGCGTGCCTACAATACCTGGAGCCGCACCACCTGTCGCCGGCCCCGCCGTGTCGACGCCGCTGCCCACGAGTGGCGGGTCAGCCGCTCCCGGTATGACACGCGAGGCTGCGCTGAAGCTCATTCCGCGCGTGCCGATCGACACGCCCCGCCTCAAGGGCTCGATTGCCCTGAAAGCCGGCCGGGTCGATGATATCGTGCTGACCCGCTACCGGGAGACCACCGACCCGAAGAGCCCAGCCGTCGAGTTGCTGTCGCCGATCGGTGCGCCAAACCCCTACTTTGCCGAGCTTGCCTGGCTGCCGACTGCCGGCACGGCCACCAAGGTTCCCGACTCCGATACCGACTGGCGCGTCGAGAGCGGGACCACTCTGGCACCAGGCGCGCCCGTCACCCTCGTCTGGGACAATGGACAGGGCCTGACCTTCCGCCGCGTCTATACGATCGACGACCACTATCTGATATCGGTCGCCGACACTGTCGAGAACAAGTCGGCCGCCGCGGTCGTCCTCGATCATCGTGGTGTGCTTGCGCGCATCGGCACGCCGAAGGTCGAAGGCTTCTTCATCCTGCACGAAGGTCTGATCGGCCAGATGGGCGAGAAGGGCCTGCAGGAGATCACTTACTCCAAGTCGCTCGACACGTCGAAGGACGGCGCCCAGCTCACCAAATCGTTCGACAAGGTGAAAGGCGCATGGCTCGGGTTCACCGACAAGTACTGGGCGGCGGCGCTGCTGCCCGACCAGAAGACGACGCTCGACGCCTACGTCACCGGCGTCAACAAGGTGGGGACGCAGAAGGAACGTTATCAGGTCGATGCCATCCAGCGCGGCATCGCCGTCGCTCCCGGCACCCTTCAGACAGTGAACATGAGCATCTTTGCCGGCGCCAAGGAGGTGCGGACCCTGCAGGACTACGAGCGCACGCTCGAGGCGAAGAACTTCGACAACATGGTCGACTGGGGCTGGTTCTATTTCTTCACGCGACCGCTCTACAAGATCATCCACTGGCTCTACGAGAAGGTCGGCAACTTCGGTGTCGCGATCCTGCTCGTCACCATCTTCGTCAAGGGCGGCCTGTTCTGTTTCGCCAACAAGTCCTACGCGTCGATGGCCAAGATGAAGAAGCTCCAGCCCGAGATGGAGCGCCTCCGCGAACGTTTCAAAGACGACAAGATGCGCCAGCAGCAGGAGCTGATGGAGCTCTACAAGAAGGAGAAGATCAACCCGGCCGCGGGTTGCCTGCCGATGATCCCGCAAGGCATCGTGATGTTTGCGCTCTACAAGGTGCTGTACATCACCATCGATGCGCGCCACGCGCCGTTCTACGGGTGGATCAAGGACCTCGCCGCTCCCGATCCCTCTTCGTTCACCAATCTGTTCGGGTTGTTGCCGTGGAACGCGCTCGAGGGCTCGTTGCTGGGCTACACCATCGGCGCCTGGCCGCTGATCTATCTGGTCACGATGTGGGTCCAGATGCAGCTCAATCCGCAGCAGCCCGATCCCGTGCAGCAGCAGATCTTCAACTGGATGCCGGTGATGTTCACCTTCATCATGGCCCAGTTCCCGGTCGGCCTCGTCATCTACTGGGCCTGGGGCAACATCCTGGGTCTGATCCAGCAGTACTATATCAACAAGAAGCACGGCGCCGAGATCCACCTCTGGAAGAACCTCGGGATCGAGAAATTGATCGATCGCTGGGCGGCGAAGAAGAAAACGTAAAGCCCATGGCATCCGATGCAGCAGGCGGAGGTCTCGCGCTCACCCCCGACGAGATCGCGGCCGGTGAGCGCGTGTTCACGCAGGACTGGATGTTCCTGCGCAGCGTACCTGCGCTCGAGCATCTTCCGCCCTCCGACCGCTCCGAGATCGCCTTCGCGGGCCGCTCCAACGTCGGCAAGTCGACTTTGATCAACGCACTCGTGCGCAAGCACGGCCTGGCCCGCGCCTCCAACACGCCGGGCCGGACGCAAGAGCTCAACTACTTCCGCGCGACGAACCTCAATCCGACGTTCTATCTCGTCGACATGCCCGGCTACGGCTTTGCCAAGGCGCCGAAGCAGAAGGTCGAGGAGTGGACGGCGCTGGTCAAAGACTACCTGCGCGGCCGCCAGACGCTCGCTCGCGTGCTGCTGCTGATCGACGCGCGCCACGGCGTCAAAACGATCGACGCCGACATCATGAAGCTGCTCGACGAGGCGGCTGTCACATATCAGTGCGTGCTGACCAAGGCCGACAAGATTTCCCCCGCCGAGCTTGACGCCGTAATCGCTGCGACGGTCGCAGCCGTGGCCAAGCATGCCGCGGCCTTCCCCGAGGTGATCGCCACCTCGGCCGAGACCGGTGGAGGCCTGCCCGAGCTGCGCGCCCGCATCACCAGCGTCGTGGCGCAGCGCGGGTAGGGTTGCGACGGCAGGATGCGCGCTCCACAGGCGCGCCCAACGACCGCTGACGGCGAGCTGGTTTGGGCCAGACGCTCTCAGGTCGTCTGCGCGGACAAGATAAAAAGCGGCGTATCACCGAGTGCCCTGAGGTCGAGCTGCGCTCCCGCCGGGCAGAACAAGGCATCATGTGGGCCAATCTCGACGCGCCCACTCGCGCCAGCCAGGATGGCGCGACCACGTGTAACGACGAGGAGACGGTTACAGGGCGTGATCTCGTCCTGTGGAAGTCGGTTGGCGGGGAGCACGACGGTGAGCGAGATGCCGACTCGCTCGTTGCGCGCGGCCATATCGGGGTTGAAGTTTCGACCCGTTGCGTGGCTCGCACTACCGACCCAGCTCACACACCAGCGCTGGAAACCTGCTTCCTTGGCCCGGAGCTGAGACCAGTTCGGCTCCAGGTCGTTGAACCGGACCAGTGCAACAGTCTGTCCGCCCGCGGCATCGTGCGGCCCTGGTCCTTCCTCGTAGCGTGATACGCCCCACTTCTCGATGGCGTCGTTGACCCACAGCAGCTTGACGGGCTTGTCGCCGACGGTGCGGACGCCATGCGGCACGCCTTTGGGAATATGGAGACAATCGAGCGGCCCGGCAGTGTGCGTGTTGCCGATGCCATCAAAGCTTTCCACCATGCCTTCGAGGATCACGTAGATCTCGACCATCGAATGAGTATGAACCCCGGGCTGGCGCTGGCCGGGGCCCATGTCCATGAGGCCAATGGCACATTGCTGGCTCTCGATCGCAACACCTGGATTGGTGTTGATGTAGCCCTCCGGCCCGCCGATCCATGTCACGAGCGAGCGCATGAAGCCGGCTTCCCTGGCGCGCAGCACGGTCCAACTCGGCTCGAGGTCGGCAATGCGGACTATTCGGATTGCATCGGACATAGGCAGAGCCTCTCAGTTGTCTCCCCTCAACGTCCCTTGAACGCCGGCTTGCGCTTGTCGACGAAGGCGCGCACGGCCTCCTTATGGTCCTCGGTGCCTTGAGTCAGCAGCATCCGCATCGCCTCGCGGTCGATCGCCGTGCGGTAGGAGACGTCGAAGGCCTCATCGAGATTGTCCTTGATGTAGCCGAGTGCGACCGCGGGACCTTCGGCGAGCGAGCGGGCGAGCGCGAATGCTTCCGACTGCAGCGTCTCGGCCGGAACGATGCGGCTGATGATGCCGATCTCGGCTGCTTTCGCTGCCTCGATGCGCTCGCTCGTCAGCATGATCTCGCGGGCTTTCGCCGGACCGACCGTGCGTGTCAGCAGCCACGCGATGCCGTAGTCGCCCGAGAGCCCGATCTTGGCATAGCCCGTCGAGACGAAAGCGTTGGGCGAGGCGATCCGGATGTCGCAGGCGAGTGCGAGTGCCAGACCCGCGCCGGCCGCCGGTCCGGGCATCGCCGCCACGGTCGGCTTGCGCAATGACCTCAGCTCGCCGCAGGTGCCCTGGTGGCGCTGCTGCATGATGCGAAAGCGCTCGTCGACGGTGTCGTCTGTCGCCGCGCGGCGGTCGCCCATGTTCTTGACGTCGCCGCCGGCGCAGAACGCCGTGCCGGCACCCGTGACCATGACGGCCCGCACGCCGTCGTCGCCGGCGCAATGGGCAACCATGCGGCGCAGTGCCGGCGAGAGCTCGGCCGACAGTGCGTTGCGCGCCTCAGGACGATTGAGGGTGATGATCGCGACCTGATCGCGAACGGTACACCGAAGCTGATCGGTTCCAGTGTCGATGATACGCTCGGCTGACATGTCCAGTCCCTCGGCTATCGGCTCGGGCCATTGGCGGTGCGCGACGCAGCGCTGCGCCTCGCGTTTATAGCACGCCGATGCCGGCGGATGGCCACCTGCGCACCGCCCATTTTCGTGCTATCGCGCATGACGATAACGCCACGACCGAGCCGAGGCCCAGCATGCCCAACGCCAAATCCAAAGCCGCCAAATCCCAGCCGCTCAAGCCCAAGCCTTCGCCCAATCCGCTGACGGCGAAATGGTCGACGCCGTTCGAGATGCCGCCGTTCGAGACGATCGAAACGGCGCATTTCCTGCCCGCCTTCGACCAGGCGCTCCGTGACCACAAGGTGGAGATTGCAGCGATCGCCGGGTCGAAAGCCAAGCCCACCTTCAAGAACACCATCGAGGCGTCCGAGAAGGCGGCCCTGATGCTGCGCCGCGTGGGCGCCGTGTATCACAACCTGTGCGGCTCCCACACCAACCCCGCCCTGCAGGCGATCGAGCGCGAGATCTCGCCGCGGCTCGCCAAGCACCACAACGAGATCGCGCTCGATCCCAAGCTGTTCGCGCGCGTCGATGACCTCCACAAGCGCCGCGGCTCCCTGAAACTGGATGCCGAGCAGATGCGGCTGCTCGAGCGCTATCATCGCAACTTCATTCGATCGGGCGCGGCACTTGACGCAAAGGCAAAGAAGCGGATGGGCGAGATCGTCGAACGGCTGGCGACGCTGGGCACGACTTTCGCCCAGAACGTGCTCGCCGAGGAGCAGGCGTGGCGGCTGGTGCTCGAGGACGAGAAAGATCTCGCAGGCCTCCCCGATTTCGTGCGAGCCGCATCAAAGCGGACGGCCGAGGATCTGGGTGTTGCCGGCAAGCACGTCGTGACGCTGTCGCGCTCCTCGATCGAGCCTTTCCTGCAGTTCTCCGCGCGACGCGATCTGCGCGAGAAGGCGTTCAAGGCCTGGATCAAGCGCGGCGAGAACGGCAACGATCACGACAACCGCGCCATCGCCGCCGAGACCATCGTGCTCAGGGCCGAGCGCGCCAAGCTCCTGCGGTTCGAGACGTTCGCCGCCTACCGCCTGGACGATGCGATGGCAAAGACGCCGCAGAATGTGCGCGGCCTGCTCGACGAGGTGTGGACCGCAGCCGTCAAGCGCGCAGGCGAGGAGCGTAAGCTGCTCGAGGCGGCAGCGGCAAAAGAGGGCCAGAACATCCGCGTCGAGGCCTGGGACTGGCGGCACTATGCCGAGAAGGTCCGCAAAGCCGAGTTCGATCTCGACGAGAGTGAGATCAAACCCTACCTGCAGCTCGACCGCATCGTCGAGGCGGCGTTCGACTGCGCGGGCAAGCTGTTCGGCCTCACCTTCAAGGAGCGCCGCGACCTGCCGAAGTATCACCCCGACGTGCGCACCTGGGAGGTCGCGGACAAAGCCGGCCGCCACATCGGGGTGTTCCTCGGTGACTACTTCGCGCGGCCCTCGAAGCGCTCGGGCGCCTGGATGAGCGTGTTCCGCGGGCAACGCAAGCTCGGCGGCGAGGTGCGCCCGATCGTCGTCAACGTCATGAACTTCTCGCGGGGCGCGGACGGCGAGCCGGCGCTGCTCTCGTTCGACGACGCGCGCACGCTGTTCCACGAGTTCGGCCACGGCCTGCACGGACTATTGTCCGATGTGACGTACCCCTCGCTCGCCTGCACGGCGGTCAGCACCGACTTCGTGGAGCTGCCCTCG
>JANOJW010000194.1:0-2734 GCA_031418955.1 Hyphomicrobiales bacterium
TGAGGGTGTTGCCGCCCCACACCCCAACCCACTCCCCGTCGAAAGTGCAGACAACGGGGAGAGGGAGAGACGGGGAGAGGAGGAAATAGGAGCCCCGCATGATCCGCACCGAGCACGACGGCCCCGTCACCCGCCTGATCATCGACCGGCCCGAGCGGCGCAATGCCTTCGACGCGGCGACCGCCCGCGCACTCGGCGATGCGTTGATGGCGGCTCAAAGCGCACACGAAACGCGCGTGATCGTGATCAAGGGTTCAGGCGACGTGTTCTCGACGGGTCGCGACCTCAAGGCTTCCGCCGCAACAGCCGACACCGACGGCCGCGCGAAAGACCCGTTCGCCGAAGACGAAGCGTGGGTGCGCATCTTCCACCTGCTGTTGCGCTCCAATGTGCCGACCGTCGCGGTGGTGCGGGGTTATGCGGTGGCCGGCGGTTTCACGCTCGCCATGGGCTGTGATTTCGTGCTGGCCGAGAGACCAGCGCGCTTCGGCGCCTTCGAGATGCGGCACGGTTTTCCCGCCGCCGTCTGCACGCCGATCCTCGCGCGCCTCGTCGGCCCGCGCTTGGGGCTCGAGTTCGCGATGATGGGCGAGCCTATTGCCGCCGAGCGTCTGGCCGCCGCGGGGCTGATTAATCGCCTCGCCGAGGATGCGAGCGATCTCGCCCGCCTCGAGGCCGAGTTCGTCGGCCAGCTCGCTACTCTCGATCCGCGCGCGGTGAAGGCCACGCGCGACATGTTCCGAGCCGCCGAGACGATGCCGCTCGACAACGCACTCGACATGGGCCGTCAGCTCAACCAGCTGATCGCGGCGACCGGCGGTTTCGCGAAGGCCGGCCAGAAGCTCGGCCAAAAGCCAGGAGGCGCCTGATCGATGGCTTCCTCCATGTCTTGGCTTGGCCCCGTCCCCGCCATGCGCCACGAGCGCCACTTCGATACTCGCGTCGTGCGCTGCTTTACCGATCGCCCCGCCACCCTCGACCAGATGCTGCGCGAGGCCGTCGCGCGCCGTCCCGATGGCGAGGCGCTGGTGTGCGGGCCGGAGCGCCTCGCCTATCGCGCGCTCGATCAGAAGGTCGAGGCGCTGGCTACCCAATTGTGCGCGCTCGGCGTTGCGAAAGGCGACCGCGTCGCCATCCTCGCCGCCAACGGCATCCCGTTCGTCGTCGCGCTCCACGCCATCACGCGGATCGGCGCCATCGCGGTGCTGCTCAACGTACGCGAGGAGCGCCCCGAACTCGCCTACATCATCGACCACAGCGGCGCATCGGTGATCATCCACGGCGCGGAACTCGCACCACGCCTGCCCGAACCGGCGATAATCCCCGCTGTGCGCCATCGCATCGCCGCTGGGGCCGAATGGCTCGCCACCCTCACACCCGTCGCAACGCCACGACCGCCCGCCGATCTCGCCGAGGAGGACGTCGCCGCGATCCTCTACACCTCCGGCACCACCGGCCGCCCGAAAGGCGCCATGCTCACGCATTTCGGGCTCGTGCATGCGGCGATGATCTACGCGACGTGCATGGGGCTCGGGGCCGCCGAGCGCAGCCTCGTCTCAGTACCGCTGAGCCATGTGACCGGCCTCACTGCCGCCATCGGCGCCATGATCCGCGTCGCCGGCACGCTGATCATCGCGCCCGCGTTCAAGGCCGACGGCTTCATTCGCCTCGCCGTTGCCGAGCGCATGACGCACACCGTCATGGTACCGGCGATGTACAATCTCTGCCTGCTGTCGGAGGCCTTCGCCACGGCCAATCTCTCGGCCTGGCGGATCGGCGGCTACGGCGGCGCGCCGATGCCCGAGGTGACGATCCGGCGGCTCGCCGAGCGGCTGCCGGGGCTCCAGCTCATGAACGCCTACGGCTCGACCGAGACGACGGGGCCGGTAATCCTGATGCCGCCGGCATCGAGCCTCGAGCGGCGCGCACAACTGGGCCGTCCTGTGCCGACCACCGATCTGCTGATCATGGACGACGACGGCCGCGAGGTGGCGACCGGGGAAACCGGCGAGATCTGGCTGCGCGGCCCCAACGTCGCCAAGGGCTACTGGCGCAATCCGGAAGCCACCGCCGAAAGCTTCGTCTCGGGCTACTGGCGGTCCGGCGATCTGGGCGCCGTCGACGAGGCTGGCTTCCTGACACTGCTCGACCGTCAGAAGGACATGATCAACCGCGGCGGATTCAAGATCTACTCGGTCGAGGTCGAGAACGTACTCGCCGCGCACGCCGACGTGGTCGAGGCGGCGGTGGTGTCGAAGCCCTGCCCGGTGCTCGGTGAGCGCGTGCACGCGTTCGTCGTCCCGCGCGCGAATGGGCTCGCACTCGACGTCGTCCGCGCGCACTGTGCAGGGCAACTCGCCCACTACAAGATCCCCGAGACGTTGACGCTGCTCGAGACGCCGCTCCCGCGCAATGCAGCCGGCAAGGTCCTGAAGCGCGACCTGCGCCGTCTGATGGTCGAGGGGGAGAGAGAGAAAGCCATAGGAGCCCCACCATGTCCGTGATCCTCGGCCAAGGCGAGCACCGGTACCGGGTCGTCGAGAATTGGGCGAAGCTGCCCGACGGCTGGGAGTTCATGGACGTCGGCGCCGTCGCGTGCGACTCGAAGGATCGCGTCTACGTGTTCTGCCGCGGTGAGCACCCGATGATCGTGTTCGACCGTGACGGCCGCTTCATCACGAGCTGGGGCGAGGGCGTGTTCAAGCGCGCGCACGGCCTCCACATCGACCGCGAC
>JANOJW010000195.1:0-1623 GCA_031418955.1 Hyphomicrobiales bacterium
CTCCGACGACGGCACGCTCGCGCCGCGCGACAAGCCCGGCGGCATGATCGAAGATGCGGCCAAGTCGGTGAAGCAGGCGCTGGCGATGATCGAGGAGGGGTATGTCCTGAGCCTCTCGGGCAAGCGCGTTCCCGTGGCGGCCGACACGCTGTGCCTGCACGGCGACCAGCCGGGAGCACCGGGTTTTGCCAAAGCCATCCGCAAAGCCTTCGAGGAGAAAGGCATCAAGGTTGCTGCCCCCTAAGCTCTTCACGCCGATCGAGCTCGGCGGCATCACGCTCCCGAACCGCATCGTGGTCTCGCCGATGTGCCAGTACTCGGCCGACGACGGCTCGATGACCGACTGGCACCTCGCGCACCTGGGCAGCTTCGCCTGCTCGGGGGCGGGCCTGTTCGTGGTCGAGAAAACCGGCGTGACCCGTGAAGGACGCATCACGCACGGCTGCACCGGCCTCTACAGCGATGAGAACGAGGCCGCGATGGCGCGCGCGGTGCAGGTTTATCGCGGCATCACGAAGAATCCGATCGGCATCCAGCTCGGCCACGCGGGGCGCAAGGCGTCGTCGCACGTGCCGTGGAAAGGCGGCAAGCCGCTCGGCCTCCAAGACTCGCCCTGGCCGACGGTCGGGCCTTCGCCCATCCCGTTCGGCGACGGCTGGCATACACCGCATGAGTTGTCGAAGCCGGAGCTGAAAGGCCTGGTCGATGCCTATGTCGCGGCGGCGGAACGGTCCCTGCGCATCGGCTTCGACGTGCTGGAGGTGCACTCGGCGCATGGCTATCTCCTCCACCAATTTTTGTCTCCCCTGAGCAATAGAAGAAAAGATTCCTACGGTGAGGAGCGCATGCGCTTCCCGCTCGAGGTGGCTCGGGCGCTGCGCGAGGTATGGCCGAAGGAGCGCGCCCTAGGCGCGCGCATCAACGCCACGGACTGGGCCGAAGGCGGCTGGCAGCCCGAGGACGCGGTCGTCTACGCCCGGGAGCTGAAGCGCGCCGGGTTCGACTTCGTGTGCGTCTCCAGCGGGGCGACGGTGCCGCACGCCAGGATCCCGGTGGCACCCAACTACCAGGTGCCGTTTTCCGAGAAGGTCAGGACGGAAGCGGGCGTAAAGACCCGGGCGGTGGGAATGATCGCGGACCCGGACCAGGCCGAGGAGATCCTCGCCTCCGGGAAGGCCGACATGGTCGCCATGGCGCGGGCGTTCCTCGACAACCCGCGCTGGGTCTGGCACGCCGCCGAGCGCTTCGGCGTGACGATCGACTACCCGCCGCAATACGCACGCAGCCGCCACGATCTCTGGCCCGGGGCCAGGATCGCGCGGCGGACACAATAAAGGGAGCTGGAGCGGGGACTGAGAGTCGGACTCAGATCTCGATCGGGGATTGACCGCGCTCTTGCCATTGAGCTATCCCCGCTACAGGACCGAGTTTGAATCGTCAGGCGTGCGTCAGCAATAGTCAGGCCGGCGCATCTCTATGAGCCTTTCACCACCTGGAACTGGTTATCCACAGAGGCGACGCCTGTGACTTTTGCCGCGACCTGCGCGGCGCGGCTGCTCTCCGCCGCGGTCGCCGCGGTGCCCCAGAGACTGACGCGGCCTTCCTTCGCCGTGACGTCGATCG
>JANOJW010000196.1:0-1904 GCA_031418955.1 Hyphomicrobiales bacterium
GCCGATCCTGACGGCGTTGGGAATTGACGGCTGACATAGTGCGGGTGGTTAGTCGCCCGTGTGAGGCGGCAATTGGCAGGGTTCTGGGTGAATGAATAGTCCGGTGATGATTGTAGACCTCGTGCGGCTCGACCTCCTCGACGATGCGAATGAGGGCGGAGAGGTCCAGCAGGTTGCCGTCGCGCAGCGTGACGCGATCGGCGATCCCGAGCTGACGCAGCCTATGATCGGCGATCTCGCCGTGCGACGATCGCCGGACCACACCGACACCTCGTACCCTTTCGCGATCAGCAGCTCGGACAGATAGGCTCCGTCCTGACCGGTGATGCCGGTGATCAAGGCACGCACGCTGTGCTGGTCCATGCTGTGCGGCCCGTGCGATGGCTGGCCGGTGCTGGTCACGGCTCGATGAAAGCCTTGCGGACCGAATTGCTGAGTGGCGAAATCAAGTAGTCCAGCACCGTGCGGTCGCCCGAGGCGGCGATGACCTCGGCCGGCATTCCGGAGCGCAGGCGGGCCCTGAGCTCGCTCGGGATCTGGGCCCGGTCGATGGCGATGACTCCCAGGAAATAGGGCTGCTTGCTGGCCTCGTCGATCAGCCGATCGTTGGAGACCGATTGGAGCTGGCCCATCATCACGGGCAAATTGCGGATATGAAACGCTGGAAAGCGGATTTCCACCTCCTGACCTTGTTTGACGCCGTCGATGTCGTTCGGCGAGAACTGCGCCAGCACGACGAACGGCTCGTCCTTCGGCACGATCTCCATCAGCGCCTCGCCTGGCCGGATGACCTGGCCGACGGCGGCCACCTTGAGATTCTGCACCGAGCCGGCCCGGGGGCTCAGGATGTCGACACGGCTCAAGACGTCGTTGGCGACCGTTTGCTTCTCGCGCAGGTCGTCGATGCGCTGGCGCACCTCCGGCAGTTCCTTCGCCAGCTCCTCGAGGAACTTCTTGCGGACTTGAGCGATCTGGAGGCTCAGCTCTCCGATCGTGCCTTCGCCTTTGGCGATGTCCGCCGTCAGCCGGCCGGCCGTTCCGTCGAGCCGCACGCGCTCGCGCTCTACCCCGTAGAGCCGGTTGAGCGGGATGAGGTCCTCTTCCTTGAGGCGGCGCAGGCTCACGAGCTCCTTGTCGAGGAAGCCGAGCTGCGCCTGCGACGCGTCCCGTTCGCGGGTGTGGCCAGCCACCTCGCTGCGCAATTGCTGGATGCGGGCCTCGAGGAGCTCGATCTGGCCTTGCATCGCGCGTGCGCGCTCCAGAAAAAGGCCCGTCTGGTCCGCCATCGCGCGGGTCATCGCCGGATCGGCCTTGACAGCCAGCATCTCGGCCGGCCAGTCGATCCTCGCTGCACCGGAACGTTCAGCCGCAAGCCGCGCCTCCGTGGCGAGCGCCGATGCCAGCTGACTGCGCAGCAGCTCGCTGTTGGCCTGCGCCTGCACCTTGGTCAAGCGGAGGAGCACCTGGCCGCTCGCCACACTGCCGCCCTCCTTGACCAGGATCTCGCCGACGATGCCACCCTCGAAATGCTGCACCACCTTGCGGTTGGTCTCCACGGAGACGGTCGCGGCAGCCACGACGGCCCGATCGATCTTGGTGACCGCGGCCCAACCACCGCCGACGCCGAACGTGGCGACGATGAGCAGATTGCCGAACACGGCCACGCGCGACCAGTTGGCAGAAGCCGTAGGGGCGTCGACGGTTTTGGACATGGCGCTCATTCGATCGAGCCTCGGGAGATCAAGAACGGGCTACAGGCGCGGCGACCGGCGTTGCGGGGGTCGGCGCGGGAGCGGAGTGCACCACTCGCGGCTGCGCCAGCTGGGCCAGCACGACATCGCGCGGCCCGAACGTCTGCACAGTACCGGCATTCATGAGCAGAATCTTGTCGACCGCGGCCAACA
>JANOJW010000197.1:0-2125 GCA_031418955.1 Hyphomicrobiales bacterium
CTCGTTTCGAGGCCGAGAGCCGCGACATGATCGAGATTGCCGAGCAGACCGGCGCGCCCGACGCGCTGTTCGGGCTCGGATTGATGTACTGCAGCGGCCGCGACGTCGACCTCGACATGGTCGAGGCGCACAAGTGGTTCAATCTGGCGGCGCTGCGCGGCAACGCCGAGGCCAGGCGCTACCGCCTGGAGATCTCGCGCGAGATGACGAAAGACGCCATCGGCGTCGCCCAGAAGCGCGCCCGCGAGTGGCTGGCGCGTCACTGAGCGGCCCCGCCGAGCGGTGATCGCGAATGGCACCGGCAAGGGGGGGGGGGCAGGTCGTTCGCCTGGACTCGCCGAAGGCCTCCCGCAGCCTCAGGCAAGCTCGTGCAACGCGTTAATCATGGCCTTGGCTATGGGGGTAGCCAAGGGGGTCGGGAACGCGTGTCCTGGACGAAAACAGGAAACGGTCGGGATGGCGGTTAACACTCAGATTACACCGGCCCAGCTCTGCCTCACATCGCCTCACGGCGTGCCGTTGCGACCGTGCGTCTTGTAGGCCGGCCGCTCGCCCAGGCGATCATAGTAGGCCTGCAGCGCCGGGAAGGCGGGCTTGTCGAACGGGATCGCGAACCAGCGATTGACCACGAGGCCCGCGGGGATGTCGGCGACCGTGAAACTCTCCCCCGTGATGTAGGGGCCGGACTTCGCGAGATGCCCGTCGAGCAGGCGCATCTGGCGGCCCCATTCGGCGGCACCGGCCTCGATAGCTTTGGGATCGGTCATGCCCGCCATCTTGACCACGAGGCCGAGGAACACCGGCCGCACGCCCTGGTAGAGGTCCATGGCAGCCCAATCCATCCAGCTCTCGATGACCGCCCGCGTTTTGAGATCCTTCGTGTAGAGGTCGGCGCGGGCGTGCTTGTCGGCGAGATAGCGCACGATGGTGTTGGATTCCCGCAGGATGAAGCCGTCGTCGTCGATCACCGGCACCACGCCGAAGGCCGAGACCTTCTGGAACGCGGGCTCCGAGGTGGGCTTGAAGCCGCGGCCCCAGTCCTCGCGCGAAAACGGCAGCCCGATCTCGTCGCACAGCCACAACACCTTGCGCACGTTGATGGAATTGGCGCGGCCGTAGATCTTCAGCATGACGTGGGTGTCTCCTGGATGTCGCGAGCCTGAGGATCATCGCCTTTGGCGCGACGGCGTTTCGCTTAGCGCCCGATTGTAGGGAGCCCGTCCCTCAGCGTAAAGTCGCTTCGGGTCAGGGGACACGGTCGGTCGGGGAGTGGTGTGATGCGTGCGGTCGGGATCAAGGCGTTCGGTGGCGTGGACACGCTCGAGATGCTCACCGTCGGAGTGCCGGAGCCCGGGCCCGGCGAAGCGCTGGTCAGGATAGCCTTCGCCGGCGTCAATTTCGTCGACATCTACATGCGCCGTGGCGAGTACCGCGGCTCTGCGGCGGGCGCCTCGCTACCGCAGGTGCTCGGCCGCGAAGGCGCAGGCGAGATTGCAAAGCTCGGGCCGGGCGTGGCGAACCTGAAAGTGGGCGACCGCGTTGCCTGGTGCGTCTCGCAGGGCGCCTACGCCGAGTATGCCGTGGTGCCCGCCTGGCGCCTCGTGCCGGTACCGGGGGATGTTCCGCTCGACATCGCGTGTGCCCTGCAGCTGCAGGGCTCGACCGCGCATTTCCTCGCCACCTCCACCTATCCCCTGAAGGCCGGCGACACCGTGCTCGTGCACTCGGGCGCCGGCGGCGTCGGACAACTGCTGATCCAGCTCGCCAAGGCCCTCGGCGCCACCGTGGTCGCAACCGTCGGCTCGGAAGCGAAAGCGGCAATCGCCAAGGCACGCGGCGCCGACCACGTCATCGTCACCGCGAAAGAGGATTTCCTCGCGCGCACGATGGAGATCACCAACAAGCAGGGCTGCACGGTGGTCTATGACGCGGTCGGGCGCGACACCATCGCCAAAAGCATTCAGGCCTGCCGCCGCCGGGGCGTCGTCGCGCTCTATGGCGCGGCATCGGGTGCCGTGGATCAGGTGAGCACGCTGGCGCTCGCGGAGGCTGGCTCCATCTACTTCACGCGGCCGCATCTCTCCGACTACATGCAGGATGCCGCGGAGGTGCGTGCACGGGCGGG
>JANOJW010000198.1:0-1886 GCA_031418955.1 Hyphomicrobiales bacterium
CCGGCGCCGGCACGAGCAGCGCCGCCGCGATCGCAGCAAGGACACGGACGAGACGCATGGGGCACGATCTCGAGCAAGAAGCGGTCGAGTGTACCTGGGGCAGTGGATCGTCACACGACGGATCGCCGATCGTCGTTAACCAATGGCGGCACACGTTTGCGGGCGCTACCACCCGCTCAAAGGAAGCGGAACATCAGCACGCCCACGAGGATCACAGCGATGCCGGCAAGCTCCAGCGGCCGGGTGGTCTCGCGAAACCAGTAGCGCGAGATGGCGAGCGCAACCACGATCTGCACTTGGCCCACCGCGGCAACATACGACGCATTGGTCAGCGCGGTCGCCAGAAACCAGGCGGCGGTGCCGATGCCGCTGACGAACCCGATGAAGCCCGCGACCGGCAGGTGATGGCGCAGGCGGAGCAGATTGGCGCGGTCGCTCACCATCAGATAGACCCCGAGCAGCACGCACGAGATCAGCGTCATCGCCGTGCCCGCAACCGCCGCATCGACCATGAAGCCGCCGCTGCTCTTCAACTCCAGGATCGCCTCGCGCAGCGTCAGGAACGACAACCCGTTGATCAGCGCGATGACCAGCCCGAGGCGCGTGGCGGGGCCAAACAGCAGCCCACCGAGCGACGTCTCGCCCGCCGCCCATGCGGCCGCCGGCATCCGCGCCGCCGAGATGATCATCACGCCCGCCACCGTCACCGCAATCGCGATCCAGCCGCCGCTGGTGACGCGCTCGGAGAACAGCAGCGTGCCGATCACCGCCGTCATCATGGCGTCGGCGCGGGCGATCATGGTGCCGACCGCGAAGTTGCCGAGCCGGAACAGTCGCACCAGCAGCACGGTGCCGAAGAACTGCCCGGCCGCCGTCAGCGCCGAGTAGACGAAGAAGCGCGGGCTCATGGCGGGGAGCGGCGCATTCGTCCACCACAGCACGACGGCGAGATGCACGAGCAGAAGGGGCAGCGCAAAGATGATGCGCGCGTAACTCGTCACGAACGCGGGCAGGTGCTGGTTCAGTTCCTTCAGCCCGGCGTAGCGAAGCGCCTGGCAGACAGCTGCCGTCACCGCGCCCCAGATCCAGAGATGTTCCATGGCGTCGAGGCGCTCGGTGTCGGGGGCATGTCGCGGGACACATCGTCAGGCGTGACCATGACTCATGCCACGCCCGTCGCGGGCTTCCAATTGCTTCCTCGCGGATCGAGCGTGGGGTGCGACCCGGAAGCGATTTGACGATGCCTGTGAATGCCTGTGGACGGCACCCGGGATGCACATGACAACCGATAGGTCGCGCAACGTCAGAAGTTGCCGGGGACGCGCCCATCCGCGCCGTCGACCAGGACCGGCCGAGCCTGTAGTCTCCGCTCGTTTCTCAACGGAGGCCGGCATGACGACGCTGCTCATCACGCACCCCTGCTTCGTCGATCACGATACGGGGCCGGGACATCCCGAGCGGCCCGATCGCATGCGCGTGCTCGACCGGACCTTCGCGGCCCCCGAGTTTGCGAAGCTGACGCGCGTCGAGGCGCCGCTGCGGGCCGACGCCGAGGAAATGATCGCGCTCGCGCACCCGAAGAAGTACATCGAGGCGATCAAGGGCTTGCGACCAGGACCGGGCGAGGAGTCGGTGCGGCTCGATCCAGACACAGTGCTGTCGGCTGGCTCCTGGGAGGCGGCGATGCGCGCCGTCGGCGCCGGGCTGCACGCGGTCGACGAGGTGTTTGCGCGGCGTGCGCACAACGCCTTCGCGCAAGTGAGGCCCTGCGGCCATCACGCGGAGGCGGCCCGCGCCATGGGCTTTTGCCTTTTCAACAACATTGCAGTGGCCGGTCTCTATGCCCGCAAGACACATGGGGCCGAGCGCATCGCAGTCGTCGACTT
>JANOJW010000199.1:0-2149 GCA_031418955.1 Hyphomicrobiales bacterium
TTTGCCCTTGGTGTGCCCGCAGCGTTTGGGCGCCACCTGGTCCTCGATCATGATCGCCGCCGCTCCCGCCTGCGCGTAGCCCCGCACCGTGCGCGCGACGTTGAGCGCATTGCCGTAGCCGGTGTCGCCGTCCGCAATCACCGGGATCGGCGTCGCCGCCGCGATGTTGCGCACCTGATCGACGATCTCGCCGTACGAGATGAGGCCGAGGTCGGGTTCGCCGAGCCGCGCGACGGACACCGCAAATCCGCTCATGAAAGTGAAGGGAAACCCCGCTTCGCCGATCATTTTCGCCGACAGTGCATCGAACGTGCACGGCACGCGATGGCAGCGTGGTTGGGCGAGCAACGACTTCAAGGCGGCGGCGCGGCTGGTCATGATGGCTCCGTTCGTGGGCGTCGCACGCACCATCGAGCAACGCCCGCGCCAGGGTCAAGCCCGAGCGCTGCCGTGGACGGGTTGCCGGGGGTTGCCGGGGGGCTGGGGTCGGACAGGTGCCTGTCGACCCAGCCACGGGCGCGATTTTGAGCGTCTTGCAGGGCCTTGGTGCGGCGCGGGTTGCCACCGACGCGAGCCGGTTGAGCATCTGGGGAAATTGCAATGGCTCTCGGGGCATCGGGGGGGCATCGGGGGCATCGGGGCTCGACGACGCGGGGCGCGATGCCACTCGCCCGGTCGCGGGTGCTCCGCTAATCTTTGGCAACACGACGCGCCGGGTGCGAAATGGGCGTCCGAAGGCGCTAAGGATAAACTCAACGGAGGCAGGCCCCATGGAATTCGGCGCATCGATGTTCTTCACCGACTACGCGATGGGGCCGGCCGAGTTGGCACGGGCGCTGGAGGAGCGCGGCTATCATTCGGTCTGGGCGCCCGAGCACTCCCACATCCCGCTGTCGCGCCAATCGCCGTTTCCGCCCGGCGGCGAGCTGCCGAAGCAATACTACGACGTGATGGACCCGTTCGTGACCCTGTCGGCCGCGGCCGCCGCGACGACCCCGCTCAAGGTCGGCACCGGCATCTGCCTCGTCGTGCAGCGCGACCCGATCCAGACCGCAAAGTCGGTCGCGAGCCTGGACCAGATCTCGGGCGGCCGCTTTCTGTTTGGCGTCGGCGCGGGCTGGAACGCCGAGGAGATGGCCGACCACGGCACCACCGACTTCAAGGGCCGCTTCGAGCTGATGCGCGAGCGTATCGAGGCGATGCGCGTGATCTGGACCAAGTCGAAGCCGGAGTTCGCGGGCAAGACTGTCAGTTTCCCACCGATGATGACGTGGCCGAAACCCGTGCAGAAGCCCTATCCGCCGGTGATCATCGGCGGCGCCTATCCCTTCGGCGCCCGCCGGGCGATTGCGTATGGTGACGGCTGGATGCCGCACGCGCGCCGGCCCAACTATGGCGAGCTGCTCGATGTGCTGCCCGAATACAACAAGCTGCTCAAGGAGGCGGGCCGCGATCCCAAGACGCTACCGATCACGGTCTACGGCGTGAAGGACGACGCCGATACGGTCCGCCGCTACCAGGATGCCGGGGTGCACGCCGTGATTTTGGCCTTGGGGTCCGCCAAGGCCGACGAAACGCTGCCCGTGCTCGACAGGTTCGCCGACACCATGCGCCGGGCGGGGGCGTGAGGGGCAGGGGCGTCAAGGTCGCAGCTGTCCACGTCACAACCCCCGCACCGCACCATGCGGCTTGAACGTGCCAAGCGCAGCGCATAAGAGGGCTCCAGTCCCACCACATCTCAGGAACGACGAGCGTGCTAGCAATCGACAAGGTTCGCATTGCAGTGGTGGGCCTCGGCTATGTCGGGCTGCCGCTGGCCGTGTATCTGTGCCGGCACTTTCCGGTCGTCGGCTTCGACATCCACCCGCAGCGCATCAAGGAGCTGTCGGCGGGCATCGACCGCACCGGCGAGGTCGAGAAGGCCGAGTTCGCCCGGGCCAAGGGCATCACGTTCAGCCACGAGCTTGCCGCGCTCGAGACGGCGAATTTCTACATCGTCACGGTGCCGACACCGATCGACGAGGCCAAGCGCCCCGACGTTACAGCCTTGCAGAAGGCCAGCGAGACCGTCGGCCGGACCCTCAAGACGGGCGACATCGTCGTCTACGAATCGACCGTCTACCCCGGCGCCACCGAAGAGATCTGCGTG
>JANOJW010000200.1:0-10250 GCA_031418955.1 Hyphomicrobiales bacterium
GCAGAGCAGGCCCGCCGCGAGCCCCGCGCCGACCGACACGCCCTCCATGGCGCACACGGTGGGCTTGGCGCAGTTGATCACGTTGTAGACGATGTCGCTTGCCTCCTTCCACGTGCGCATGCGGAATTCCCAGTCGGTCGCGATCTTGTCGACGAGGGCCATGTCGCCGCCCGACGAGTACACGCCGCCCTCGCCGCGCAACAGCACCACCTGCACGCTCTCGTCGCGATCGATGTCGCGCCAGATCTCGGCGAGCTCCTGGTGGCCCTTCGCGGTTACCGAGTTGAGCTTGCCCGGGTTCGAGATCATGACCTCGAGCAGGCCGGGCTTGGGACGTGCGAGCTTCAGGTACGTATAGCGGCTATAGTCGACGGACATGGCGGGCACTCCTGCTCGGACAACGGGCTCGTATCGAGTGCTGGCACAGCCCGCATGCCGCGGCAAGCTTGCGGGACCAGGCGCACGATGCCGACCCCATGCATTGACTTGCACCAGGGATAACTGTCCGGCCGCTGCGATCGCGCACTGAATTGCGCGAGCACGTGCCGTTACTTGGTCGGCAGCGGATTGAAGATCTTGTCGCGATCCATCGGCGGCAGGGAATTCGGCGAACCGCCCCACCAGGTGTTTTGGACGCTGCCAGCCTTACGCGGGGGCAGGTCGAAGTTGCCGGCGAGATGGCGCGTCAGGTCGCGCTTGATCTCGGCGGTCTTTGCCTCGTTGCAATAGTCCTCGTTGCCCGCCATCGACTTGATCACGGCGTCGCGCGCGAAGTCGTAGGAGCGCTCGAGGCGTGCAAGCGCGTCGGGCGCTGCGCCTTGCGCGGATTCATAGCCGAGGTACGTGGCGCGAAGTTTCGTCGGATCATAATTGTAGCCGCACCTTGCGGCCCGCGCGGAGGTTGCGGCGACCATCAGCGAGCGATCGGTCGCATCGTCTGTCTTCGGCTTTGCCATCAGCGCGCCGGTGGTGAGGCCGGCGCCACCTGACGAGCAGGCTGCAGCCGCGATCGCCGCGAGACTGACCGCGCACGCCATGGCGAGCCGAGCTGTGGTACTCCGCAATGTCGTAGTCCGTGACGCCGTGGCGATCATGTCCGGCTGCTCCCCTTTGCAGCGCTCCCCTGCACCGATTCCTAGCAGGCATGAGCGCGTCGTGGTAGAGCGCCAAAGCCTCGGGGCATGAGTTTTCCCATGACCGCGCGCGTTGCTTCGGTTTTGCTCGGCTCGAGGGTTTGGCCGATCCGGTGTATAATCCCGGACCCGACAATCTTCGGCTGGCCGCGTCGATCAGGCTCTTCCCCGTGAGGTCGTAGCGCACGCTACTACTGTCTGTCTTTCTGGCCTGCCTTCAATCTTCGATCTCGCGCCTTCTCTCCGCGACGCTGATGGAGCACAGCAGCAACTCGGATCACGTCTCCGACGATGCGGAAGTACACAATGTCCGTTTGACGAGCACAGCCCGGTACTCACGATGACGTTTGGCGTAGCCGCCAGGGTTGCGGCGCGCCCGGGCTATGGCAGCATCGACAGCATTGAGGACTTCGCCGTCGAGGCCGATCCCTTTCTGCCGATACCATGCCATAGCGGCCTCGATGTCCCGCTCGGCAGAGCGCAGAAGCCGAACGGTCCAACTCACAGCTTCTTCACGAGACGCGCTTTCACGACATCCCAAGTTTCGCCGAGGTCGGCGTCCTCGTTTGCCTCGCGATCGTCGAGAACGTCCTTGTGCCAATCGGGCATGGGGATGTCGCTGTCGTCGAGCGAGTCCCATAGAGCTTCGATGAGGTCGAGGCGTCGCTCGGGCGAGAGTTTCAGGAGTTCGGCGAGGTCGGAGTTGGACATGTCCATTGACCTAACAGGGTATTGATGTTCGACCGATGATGCCGCTATCATAGATCGATTGGTTCAACAGCACGAACCAAACTGACAGCAGCGAAATGACTATCTCCTGGGCTTCGGTTTGGCTCCGGGCTTGACGCCAGCGCCAGTCCCGTGCGGACCCTTCGCCTGTCCCAAAGCACCGAACCCGCCCTTCCTGCCCGTCGCATCGCGGACCGGCACGCCCTTGGTCGTGAAGGTCTGCTCGCCGTGCTTGCGGCCCAGCCGTTTGCCCTCGCCTCCGCCGAGCCCGGTGCCCGCCGGCTGCCATGTCGGCACCAGCTGGTGTTTTCCAGAACCGATGAGATCGGCGCGGCCCATGGCTTTCAACGCCTCGCGCAACACCGGCCAGTTCTCGGCGTCATGGTAGCGCAAGAACGCCTTGTGCAGACGCCGCTGCTTCAAGCCGCGCACGGTCTCGACCGCCTCGGAGGCGCCGCGCCGTACGCCTTTCAGCGGGTTTTTCCCTGAGTGGTACATGGCGGTCGCCAGCGCCATCGGCGAGGGCAGGAACGTCTGCACCTGGTCGGCGCGATACTTGTTCTTCTTCAGCCAGAGCGCCAGCTCGAGCATGTCCTCGTCGGTGGTGCCGGGATGGGCTGCAATGAAGTACGGGATGAGGAAGTACTTCTTGCCGGCGGCCTTCGTCGCCTCGTCGAACAGTTGCCGGAAGCGCTCGTAGGCGCCGATTCCGGGCTTCATCATCTTCGACAGCGGCCCGCCCTCGGTATGCTCGGGCGCGATCTTGAGATAGCCGCCGACGTGGTGCGTCACCAGCTCCTTGACGTAAGCCGGGCTCGTCACCGCGAGGTCATAGCGCACGCCCGAGGCGACGTGCACCTTCTTGATGCCCGGCAGCTCGCGCGCTTTTTGATAGAGCGCAATCAGCGCATCGTGGCTGGTGTCGAGGTTCGGGCAGATCTCGGGGTAGACGCACGAGAGGCGCCGGCAAGCGGTCTCGATCGCCTTGTCCTTGCACGCCATGCGGTACATGTTGGCGGTCGGTCCGCCGATGTCGGAGATGTAGCCGGTGAAGCCCGGCGACTTGTCGCGGATCTGCTCGATCTCGCGCAATACCGAGCCTTCCGAGCGGTTCTGGATGATGCGGCCCTCGTGCTCGGTGATCGAGCAGAAGGTGCAGCCGCCAAAGCAGCCGCGCATGATCGTCACCGAGTGCTTGATCATCTCCCAGGCCGGGATCTTGGCGTCGCCGTAGGCTGGATGCGGCCCGCGCGCGTAGGGCAGCTCATAGACGGCGTCCATCTCAGCGGTGGTGAGCGGGATCGGTGGCGGCGTCACCCAAAGCTCGCGATCGCCGTGGCGCTGCACCAACGGGCGCGCATTGCCGGGGTTTGACTCCCGATGCAGCACCCGGGAGGCGCGCGCGTAGACCTCGGGATCCTTCTCGACCTGCTCGAAGGCTGGCAGGCGCACCACGGCGTCGGTGTTGCGCAGCATGCGCGCACCTTCGTCGGCGCTGTCGATGTCGTCGGCGGCAAGCTCGGTGTAGCCGTCCGGCACGGCCTTGGCGACCAGGGCCGCACCTCGGACATCGTCCATCCCGGCGCACGTTTCCCCCTTCGCCAGGCGATGGGCGACCTCGACCACGGCGCGCTCGGCATTGCCGTAGAGCAGGATATCGGCCTTGGCGTCGATCAGCACCGAGCGGCGCACCTTGTCGGACCAGTAGTCGAAGTGGGCGATGCGCCGGAGCGAGGACTCGATGCCGCCGAGCACGAGCGTCGCTTGCGGGTAAGCCTCGCGGCAGCGCTGCGCATAGACGATGACCGAGCGGTCGGGCCGTTTGCCGCCCTCGCCTTCGGGCGTGTAGCTGTCGTTGTGGCGCACGCGGCGGTCGGACGTGTAGCGGTTGACCATACTGTCCATGTTGCCGCCGGTGACGCCGAAGAACAGGTTCGGCTCGCCCAGCGCGCGAAAGGCCTCCGCGCTCGTCCAATCGGGTTGCGCGATGATGCCGACGCGGAAGCCTTGGGCTTCCAGAAGGCGGCCGATGATGGCCATCCCGAACGAGGGGTGATCGATGTAGGCGTCGCCGGTGACCAGGATGACGTCGCAGCTATCCCAGCCCAGATCGTCCATCTCGGCGCGCGACATCGGCAGCACCGGCGCCGTTCCGAAGCGGTGCGCCCAGTGCTTCTTGTAGCTGAACAAGGGTTTTGCGGACGGAGATGGCCGAGCCTTGGCTTCGGCCTTCGCCGGCGCCTGAAACACGGTGACCATGGGGTGCCTGCTGGGGTGTGCCGCCGGTGTCGATCATCCAGCGCAATCAGCGCTCGATCTATCAGGTGCGACGATCGGGCTCAACGCCTATCCACTGCCTTGATCTCCGGTCTGACGAGCGAGGCCCGCGACATGTGGAGCCAAAAATTGAGTTGCTATCGGAGCAATCGGTGATTCGGTGGGCATCAGCATCGACGACTGCAGTCAGGGAAAGGACTTATTGAGTTTCGGATAGAGGCCCGGCATGAGTCCCGGAGCCAAGCTTGCCGGGAAAGCAATACGGAATGGCGCCTTGTGTGTCGGGGCGGTGATGATGCCTCGTTCATGCAGCCGCGCAGTTACCCTGCGGGCCTTGCGCTCATCCAGCCCAACGACCTCCGGCACGTCCTTTCGCTCTAACTCTCGATTGCTGAGAATGTGGGCAAGTGCTCGTGACGAATTGGGCATGATGCCACCAACTCGTTCCTCATCTTTCGCCCAATCGAGAATTCGTCTGCGTAAAGCGGCCGGTTGCATCAATTCTGTCATGAACTTCACTTGATCCAGGCACGCCTGGAGGTAGAACTCTGTGAAACTTGCCAGCGCCTCTTCGCTCAGGTTGCCGCGACCATCCAGGTCGTTCCTGCGGCTCAGATCACATGCGGCAAGGTGCTGTTTGTATTGGTCGTCTGCCCGAGCAAGCCCGCGTGCGATCGACCATATCCCACAGGTGTCGAGAGCATCGAGGAGCATGGCATACGAAATCAACCGCGTGACGCGGCCATTGCCATCGGCGAACGGGTGGATCCAGAGAAGCCGATGATGGGCCGATGCCGACTGAAGCACCGTCTCGAACTTGCTGAGTTTCCCATAGGCTGATTCCCACCGCCGCATGAAGCGAGGAACGGCTCCAGGACTGATTGCGATATGGCGCCCTACCTGGGCATACTCGGTTCGTAGTTCACCCGGAACGACAGGGACTTTGCGCTTGGATTTAGGGTCTTCCACCCACAGCAAATCAGGGGGCAAGGCGCTTTCGAACCGGCGATGGATTTCGCGGACCGCAACGTCCGTCGCAGCCTTACCAGTAAGGCCTCCGTCGTCGATCCAGCGCTGGGTGGCGATGTGAGCCTTCGCCTCGAGTTGAAGATCCCTTTGCTGCTTGTTTGCGCTGTAGTCCTCGGCGAGCGCCCGCTCGATATCCACCGGATGGGTGTTGTGGCCTTCGATCAGATTGCTGTAGTAGCAATTCATCGATCGAACGAGGTCGGATAATGCTCCCACCATGCCATCGGGCAAGCTCGTCTTGAAGGCTGTAGCTGCACCGACCAGCTCGAATACCAGCTCATTGAGACGCGCACGATGCTTGGACCCCTCGGATATCAGCAGGGGCTCCATCAGTGAGGTGTCTTCGTCCCGATCTGATGGCAAGGGTTCGGATCCATGCTTACGGCCTTTGGTTGCCGGTTTTTTGGCCAGTTTTCTGGTAGGTTCCTGCACGACGGGTGGCTCCACAAGATACGGGAAATCCCGTATTTTTGTTACCTCATCCATCGAGGCACGACCAGTTTTTTGGCCAGTTTTTTGGTCGGTTTCGGTAGGTTCGTGCCAACCTGATCGACGCCATTCTCGGCCGGACTTGTGCCGTTGATCTCGGTTCAGCCGGGGGGATCAAGGGGAACGAGGTTGCGGCGGCTTATCGAACACTCTGTGCGCTGTATTGGACCGGTCCAATCGACGCGGGTGCTACTCCGTAGGCCGCCGCAACCCGACCGAAAGCATAGACGCAATTGTGGCGGCGTGTTGGCGATACCGTCGGAGAAAGTAAATTCGCGACGAAAGTTCAACGGGTTAGGAGGCGGCCGGCAGCGGGCGCCGGGTTCAGTCGCCGGTCGGCGAGATGCGGAACTCGACGACGTCGGGCAGTTTCAACAGCGCCTGCGTCAGCGACTGCAGGCTCGCGCGGTCGAAGCCGCGCAGCACCATCCGGTATTCGAGGATCTGCCCCTCGTTGATCAGGCGTGTGTGCACGTTGGCGACGCTGAGGCCGTGCAGCTTGATGAGCGCCATCAGGTCGGGCTCGCTCATCACGGCTGTCCGGCGAAAGCGCACGTGATGATGGGCGAATTGCTCGCTCGGCAGCCGGTTCTCGATGTGGCGGAAGGCGCCGAGCACCAGCAGCGTCAACAGCGTGCCGATCACTGCCGGCACCCAGAATCCGATGCCGACCAGCACGCCGATCGAGGCGGTCATCCAGATCGAGGCGGCGGTGGTCAGCCCGCGCACGGTCAGCCCCTCCTTGAAGATGACACCGGCGCCGAGGAAACCGATACCCGTCATGATGCCCTGCGCCATGCGCGTCGGATCGGTGCGGATGGCGTCGAGGGTCAGCTCCGTCATCCACTCCTTCTGGTAGACGGTGACGAGCATCAGCAGCGACGACGCCATGCACACGAGCGCATGCGTGCGGAAGCCCGCGGGACGGCCGTGATAGCTGCGCTCGAGCCCGATCAGCGCACCGAGCAGCATCGCCGCGACGATGCGGCCGGACATGACGAGTGGATCTGAGGTCATGCAGCGTCCTCGGTCGGGGCGAAGCTCGATCCAGCTTGAGCGCGCGCTTGCTTGGGCTTCCTCAGCCTTTGCCGTGAGCCGGCCGAGCCTCGCGCTTGGCATCGAAGAAGGCTTTGATCGCGGCTTGCGGCTCGCCGGTCTTGTAGGCGTCGGACAGCGCGTCGATGCCGGCGTAGATACCTTCGTCGACGGAGACGCGCTCCCAGCGGTTCATCAGGGCTTTCTGCGCGCGGATGGCGTGCGGCGTGGCCCGCAGGATGTGGGCGATCCAGTGCTCGACCGCCGCGTCGAGGTCGGCCGGCGCGACCACCTTCTGCACGAAGCCCATGGCGAATGCTTCGCGTGCGCCGAAGATCTCGCCGGTGAGCAGGATTTCGCGCGTTTTTCCCCAACCGATCAGGCCCGGCAGATACGCCGCCTCGATCACCGAGGGCAACCCCATCACCACCTCGGGCATGCCGAGGACGGCGGTTTCGGCTGCGACCCGCATGTCGGCGCTGGCGGCAACCTCGAAGCCCGCGCCCAGGCAAAAGCCGTTGATGCGCGCAATCACCGGCACCGGGCACTTCCGGAGCGATCGGCAGGCCTCGTGCAGCCTCGTGATGTAGAGCCGGCTGCTGTTGGTGCAGCAGGCGCCGAGCTCGTTCAGGTCGGCGCCGCCGATGAAGGCCTTGTCGCCGGCCCCGGTCAGGACGACGGCGCGCAACCGCTGATCCCGTGACAGTCGCTCGAAGGCCTCCCGGATCGCCACGTTGGTCGGCGTCGCCAGGCAGTTGAGCTTCTTTTGATTGTCCACGGTGATGGTTGCGACCACCGCCCCACCCGCCCGCTCGTCGAGCTTCACACGCACCGTCGCATCGGTCATTCTGGCACCTGCAGATTTCGTCAGAAGCCCAAACCATGGCAGATTGCGTCATGCCGCTCCAGAACCGAGTGACGCCGGAAGGCCTGATCGTCGCCGTCGAGGCCCGGGGCACGATGATGGGCAATCGCGGCGGCCCCCTGCATGACGGCGAGCGGGCGTTGCGGCGTCGGCGGTGGGCGTCGAAGCAGTGGATCTGCTGCAAGCTCGAATTCAATGGCCGCCGGCGCACGGTGATGGCGCCTAACCGCTACACGGAGCTGTTCTTCCTCGACGAGGCGACGGCGCTGGCGGCGGGGCACCGGCCCTGCTTCGAGTGCCGGCGGCAGGAGTTCATCTGGTTCGCCACACTGTGGAACGAGCGGCAGGGCCAGCCCGGCCGTGCAACCGCACACGACATGGACGACGTGCTGCAGGCCGAGCGCGTCGGGGCGGAAGGCGGCAAGACCGTCTGGCGCTCGGCCGTGGACGCCTTGCCGTCGGGCGCTCTTGTGCGCTTCGACGGGCATCCGCATCTGGTGCTGGCAGGCTGGCTTCTACAATGGACGCCGGAAGGCTATACCGCGACCAGGGCCCGGCCCGAGGGCTGCGACATCGAGGTGCTGACGCCGCGCTCGATCGTCGGCGTGCTTTCGGCTGGTTATTGCCCCATGCTGCATCCCTCGACCGAGGTCGTGAGTTGATGAGCGAGACGCGGCGGTGGCAGGGGGAACTGGATGACGCGCACGTCGCTCGACCGCACGCTTCGGCGATCCTACTGGATCCTGTCGATCGTGCTCGTGGTCTCGCTCGTCGCCAAGCTCTGCGAGCATATCCCGGGGCTCGCCGGCACGCCGCTCGAGAAGCCGCTCAAGGACATCTACGAGTACCTGAAGGACATGGCGCTGGTATTCGTCACCGTGGTTGCCGCCTATCTTGCCAACGTGTTCCAGCGTCGCCAGATGTTCGTCACCGCGCTCAAGGAGGAGTGGAGGGAGATCATCAAGGCGAAATCGGCGCTCTTCACCTACACGCAGCTCGATCAACCCACTCTCGAGGACTATCTCGCAGCCTTCTGCGCCATCTCCGAGACGATCGACAACATGCGCACGGTTTACGAGAACGTCGGCGAAACCGACGAGCGGATCGGCCTCTATCCTTTCGCGCCACTGCATGACATGCGCCGCGCCTTCCAGACGCTGGAGCCGCGGAAGAACGTCATCACTCCGGAAGACCGCAAGCTCGTGCGCGATGCGATCCTGCAGTCGTTCTACGCCGTACGCGAAGGCTTTCTCGGCGAGCTCGATCTCGAAGCGCCGGAGAGCCCGATCCTGATCTTCGGCGCGCGCCGCCTGAAGAAGCCGGGGCAAACGGCGGCAGCCGGCAGCTATCAGGTGGCGCAGACAGCTCAGCACGATCGGCTCGTGCCGCCCGACCCGCGCATCTACGGGTTCCTCAAGGAGTTGCACGACAAGGAGCAGGCGACGCCCAAGGCCTGGCGGCAGGTGGCGAACGGTGCGGCTGCTCATCCCGAGAGCGGCGCTGCCCCCGAAACGCCGGCGCCGCTGACTTGAGGCGCGCTACAACAGGACACAATAAGCCGTGCCAATCGACATCATCACCAGCGCTGCCCCGCTGCTCGCGCGCTACGACGTGCTGTTCTGCGACATCTGGGGCGTGCTACACGATGGCCGCCGCGCCTTCGACAGCGCCAACGACGCGCTGGCGCGGTTCCGCGCCAACGGCGGCACGGTGGTGCTGGTCTCGAATGCGCCCAACCCCGCCGCCCCCGTCGCCCGCGTGCTCGACGACCGGGGCGTTCAGCGCAGCGGCTGGGACGAGATCGTGTCGTCGGGCGACATCGCGCTGCGTCTTATTCGCGAGCGCGGCTGGCAGCGCGTCCATGGCATCGGCCCGCTGAAGCGGGATCACCATTTCTTCGACGCGTTGCCGGGCCCCGTTGTGCCGATCGCGCAAGCCGAGGCGATCGCCTGCACGGGCCTCCTCGATGATCGCCGTGAGACGCCCGAGGATTATCGCGCCGTGCTCGAGGCAGCGGTCGCGCGAAACCTGCCGTTCGTGTGCGCCAATCCAGATCTGCATGTTCACGTCGGCGAGCACCTGCTGCCCTGCGCCGGCGCGCTCGGCGTGCTGTACGAGGCGATCGGCGGCGAGGTGCATTGGACCGGCAAGCCACGACCGAGCGCCTATGCGACGGCGTTCGAGGTGGCGGCGCGCCTGCGCGGCGCGACAGTGCCACCCTCGCGCGTGCTGGCGATCGGCGACAGCGTGCGGACGGATCTCGCCGCCGCCCAGGGCGCCGGCGTCGATGCGCTATTCATTACGACAGGCATTCATCGCGACGACGTGATGGACGGCGAGCACATCGACGGGCAGCGATTGGAGCGCCTCCTCCACTCCAACGCGCCGCCGGCAATTGCGGCAGCGTCTGCGCTGCGATGGTGACGCGACGGCGACCGTGCCGCGCGCGCCACAGGCCCTCCGCATCGCGACTTATGCTCAACGGGCCGGCTTTTCGTCGCTGATGCAGAGTGTTAGCGTCTCGTCTCGGGTACAGGTCGGCGTGCAGCGTCAAGCACACGATGAACGGCAGATGAATGCGGGTTCAGCCTGCCGTTCAGCTCAGCGCCGCCACCTTGCCTCGAGGAGAGAGGCGCGCGGCGTCGCGCACAGCGCCAGGAGACGACACATGACACCCAACCAGCTCGCAGCAG
>JANOJW010000201.1:0-4223 GCA_031418955.1 Hyphomicrobiales bacterium
CAGCACTTGGGCTCACCGCCAACGATGCCAACGGCCTGCTCGGACCAGAGCCCGGTGATGAGCCAGCGGTGCTCCTCGGCGCGCTCGGCCAGACGCCACGCGGGCTCGACGGGGAGCAGGCTCATCGCCGTTGCCTCGCCGCCTTGGTCTCCGGCACCGGCGGCGTGGCGCAGATCTCCAGGAACAGCTTCTCGTCGATCTGGCGGGCCTCGCGTTGGGCTGCGACCGAGAGCAGCTCGCCGGCGATGTTCATGAGGGCGCGCGGATTGCCCTGGGCGTGATCGGCAAGGGTGGCGATCAGCTCCGGCGTCATGAGCTTGACGGCACCGGCCTTCTGCAGGGCATGCCCGATCAGCTCGGCCAACTCATCCGGTGTCGCCCGGTCGAGAGCCAGGCGCACGCGCATGCGGCTGTTGAGCGGCATCAGCTCGTCGGAGCGCAGACGTTCCAGCAGTCGGCCGTCGCCCGCGAGCACGACGGTGAGCAGGATGTGGCTGTCGAGCTTGGCGGACGACAGCAGGCGCAGCTCGGCCAGCACCGCCGGCAGCATCTCCTGGGCCTCGTCGATGATGAGGACGGGCCGCGACAGGGCCGCATCGATGTGGGTCTGCCAGCGATCGCGCAGCAGCTTGGCGCCGCCCCAGCGGTTGGCGGGTCGCAGCTCGACGCTGAACAGATCGCCCATCTCGCGATAGAAGTCGGGCAGGCCGGCCTGCGGCCGGGTGAGGATGCCGACCTTGACGTCGCGTTGCGCGCCGAGGCGCTCGGCCAGAATGCGCAAGGTGACGGACTTGCCGGTTCCGGGCGCGCCGGTCACCAGCGCGAAGCCGCCTTCGCCGACCAGTTGCTCGGCGCGCCAGCAGAACGACTCGATGCGGCGCGACACGTGGAGGGCTTCGACCGGCACGTCGGGGGCGAACGGGTTCCACTTCAGGCCGTAGAGCGCGAGCAGCTTCTTGGTCATAAGGTCTCTCCGTCGTCGTTGTTGTCTTGATCACCTGAGCCGCGGTCATCCGGTGGGGCGTCGTCTTTGGGCAGGTAGGGCGGCGCCAGACCGGCGGCGGCTTGGCTATCGAGCATCCGGGCCAGCAGCGGCGGGATCGCCGGAGCCGGCACGGTTGGCCGCTCGGACTTGATCGATGCCGTCGAGACCGGTTCGAGCGTGCGGCGCAGGCCGCTGGCGTTCTGGGTCTTGTCCTGCGGATAGAGCCGGGCCAGCACGGCGCCGGTGCGCTCATCGACGAGATGGACTTGGGCCAGATCCCACGATGCGTATCGGACCTCGATGCGCGTCAGATGCCTGTAGCGGTTGGGGATCTCGAAGCGGCGGCCCTCGATGACGATGCTGCCGTCACTCTTCCTCTGCGTGCGCGTGTCGGAACGCGTGAAGGCTGCGCGCAGCGCGTTGCTGTCGGGACATTCCCGGGTGACAGCGGGTCCGGCCAGGAACCGTGTGATCGGGGCTTCGCCGATCTCGGAGTGGCGCTTGCCGTTGTAGTCCTGCTCGACCCAGGCTTGCGTTGCCTCGTTGAGCGCGGACAAGGTCAGGTCCGGCACATGCTCAAGCATGGCCATGAGGCGGCCCTCGACCGGGCCCCAGAAGGCCTCCTGCTTGGCGTTCTGGTACGGACTATATGGCAGCGTCGTCTGGTGCAGGATGCCGAGGCGGGCGAGGCCCTGGGTGATCTCGGCGGCCGTCATCGCCGCGCCGTTGTCACTCAGCGTCGATCGCGGCAGGCCGCGCTTCTGGAAGGCCTGCGACAACCCATGTGCGATGACCTCTGCCGACTCGGCCAGATACCACTGCAGGTGACAGGCCAGCCGCGACCGATCATCGATGACGCCGAACAGGATCGGCGTTGCCCACTCGCCGCGTTGGGTGAGGACCTTGCGCGAGCCATGGTGGCAGTCCCAGTGCCAGAGACCATTCACATACTCGGCCTCGTAGCTGCGGATCTCGCGATCGAGGATGCGGGCTTCGGCCCGTTCGGCGCCATCGGTCGTGCGTGACGTCAGACGTCGGCGCTTGTCGAGGCCGTTCGCCTTCATGAACCGGCGCAGCGTCGGATAGGACGGCACCGGGTTCAGCTCGGGCATGGCCTCTGCCAATGCGACGAGGTTGTCGTGGTGGAGCTGAACGCTCCAGCCCTTGTGGGCGGCATACTGCGCCAGCACAGCCTGTCGGACCGCGTCGCTGATCGCGTGCTGCTGACCGGCATCGATGCGCACTTTGCGGCGGAGCACGCCGACCGGATCGGTGCGCTCCTTCAAGGCGCGGTAGTACCAGCGCTCGATGGTTGAGAAGCCGAACTGCACGGGCTCGCCCGTGGTCGGATGCTGCCAGGTGCGCAATGCCAACTGGTGAAGCGCGGCCTTCAACTCGCCCTTCTCCGGCGGCGCGGCCAACAGCCAACCGACGATGGCAAAGCGCGTGTGCGCCCATCGTTCGTGAACACGTGGATCTCTGGGCTCTTCTGCCATGCCGGCGCTCCTGACGAGTGGATGCGCCGATGCTATGTGGCCATTCGCTGCGCTTCGAGGCAGATGCTCTGCGGATGGCCGGCGACCGCCAGCGAGCTTGAATGTCGGTTAAGACTCCTCGTTATCGAGAGGTGCCGCCGGTGATCGGCCCAAGGAAGCGGAGCGCCAAGATGAGCTGGTCGCGCTCATCGCCGCCGAACCGATCGAGGAGCGAGGCCGGCAGTCGTTCGTGTACAACGGGCGGCATGAAGTGGGCGCGGGCGATCTGCCAGAACTGCGTCGCGGTGAATGTCTCGCGCCACCACTGCCGCCAGCGCGCGATCGTGCGCGGCGGCACCGGGACGACCGCGGCAAGGCGCTCGATGCGTGACGCGCTGGCACCTGATTGCAGGATTGCGATCAGCACGACGACGGCCCCGAGATAGACGCGACGGCCGAGGAAGCGCAGCGATGGCGGCGTCGCCCGCGATCGGCAGCCGTCCCGGCGGCAGCAGAAGCTGAAGCGCCGGTCGTGCTCGGGGCCGAGCTTCAGCGGTCGCCCGCGCGGCTTGCGGTTGAAGTTCGCCACATCGAGCCGGGCACCGCAGTTGTCGCAGCATTGGCGCCGCCGCTCCTCGGCGAGATCGCGATCACAGGCGAGCAGGACGTCATGGAATCTGCTATCGGCGAGCAGGGTTGCGTACAAGGAATGTGCCTTCTCGACATCAGGACCGACCCCGATGGCCAAGCCCGGACGGAACGATCGCTGCCCCTGCGGCAGCGGCAAGAAGTACAAGGCGTGCTGCTTGACGAAGGATGAAGCCGCCGAGCGCGAGCGTCTCACCGCGGCACAGGCCGACCGTGACGCGCGGGCTGGCGAGAAGCAGAACAGCCTTCGGGAGGTCCGTGAGGCGTTGATGGCCAAGCTCGCCGGAGCGACGCCTATCGACGGCGATATCTTCGATGACGATCTGACCGAGGCCTCGAACGCGGTGCTCGATCTGATCCGGGACGGCAAACTCGACGAGGCAGAAGCCGCCGCCCGCGACCTCCTGGTGCGTTACCCCGAGGTGCCCGACGGCTGGGACCGGCTCGGCATGGTGCACGAGACGCGCGGGGAAAACCGGCAAGCCGCCAACTGCTACCGCCAGATGCTCGCGTTCGTGCGCGAGCACCCCTACGACTTCGACGCGTCGATCATCGACGACACCATCGCCCGCATCGACAGGCTCGATCCGACCGGCGCTGATTGATCCCACCGCTCGCGATCAGCGAGGGCGCTGCGACGGTCACCTTCGGCGACCGTGATCACGCCGCCCGGAGATCACCCTCAGATGCTGCGGCCAGGGTTACTCGCGCAAAGGGCGGCTCGGATTGCGTCTCGTACTTCAGCCTGTGGCAGCGCCGGCAGCGGAAATACGAGCCCCCATATAGGATGCGGCAGTGCCGGCTGCACGACAGGCATTTGAACCACTGCCGTCGTCCGCCGAACCGAGTGGGCGTCTCGACGAACGGGACGAACTCCGCCACATCACGCCATTCACCGCCAGGACTGCGGGTCTTGTAGACGAGGCGGACGCCGCCGCTGAAGCACTCGATGCGGATCGAGCCGGTCTTCGTCCCCCCACGTGACCATGTCAGCGTCGAGTACCGCCCGACAATGAGCTGCTTCTTGCGGCGCAGCCAAGCATGGTCGATGGAGTGGTACTCGTGGCACTTGTCGGCAGTCAGGCCGTAGCTGGATATTCTGCCAGAACCTCTTC
>JANOJW010000202.1:0-6943 GCA_031418955.1 Hyphomicrobiales bacterium
CGGATGTCTCGATCGCGTGCACAGCGAGCAGATGATCGACCGAGTTGTCGGGAAGCGGCAGTTGGTCCTCCTCGACGACGACCGTATGCACGGCGCCGCTCGACGGCCAGATCAGCGCGCCTTGTGTGGTCGGCATCAGCGCGCCGAGCCGGCCGACCTCGCCGCGGAACGAGCCGAGATAGGGCGTAGCAAAGCCCAGCCCCATCAGCGTCGTGCCGCCGACGCGACGCCAGCGCGCGCGCACCTGGTGCGCCAGGATGCGCCGCACCATGCCGCCGAGGGGGCGGGCATAGAACTCCATCAGGTCGGTGACGTCGGGACGCATGAGGGTAGGATACTTGATTGCAATCCAGGCCTCGACTGATAGTTTGCCGCCACACCCGCCAATCCGAACCCTCAGAGGAGCGCTGCGCCCATGGCCAAGCTCGAAATCCACCAGTTCATGTGCCTGAAAGACAACTTCGGCGTGCTGATCCACGATGCGTCAGCCGGCATCACTGCTTCAATCGATGCCCCAGAGGAGGCGCCGGTGCGCAAGGCGCTTGCCGAGAAGGGCTGGAAACTCACGCACATTCTGGTCACCCACCACCACGGCGACCACACCGCCGGCATCCTGCCGCTGAAGGAAGCGACGGGTTGTAGCGTCATCGGTCCCAAAGCCGAGGCCGCCAAAATCAAGGGCCTCGACAAGACCGTCGGCGAAGGCGACGCGTTCATGCTCGGCGGCAACGAGGTGAAGGTTCTCGACACACCCGGCCACACCTCGGGCCACATCACGTTCTGGATCCCGTCGGCGAAGGTCGCTTTCGCGGGCGACACGCTGTTTGCGATCGGCTGCGGGCGGGTCATCGAAGGCAGCATGGAGCAGATGTGGGGCTCGCTCGCCAAGCTTGCCAAACTGCCCGGCGACACGGTTGTCTACTGCGGTCACGAGTACACGCTGTCCAACGCCCGCTTCGCGCTCGCAATTGAGCCCGAGAACGCGGCGCTGGTGCGCCGCGCGGCCGAGGTCGAGGCCCTGATCGCCGCCGGCAAGCCGACCCTCCCCACGCGCATCGACGTCGAACTCGCAACCAACCCGTTCCTGCGGCCGCAATCACCGGCGATCCGTAAACGGCTCGGCATGGAAAAGTCCGCCGACTGGCAGGTGTTCGGCGAAGTCCGCGAGCGCAAGAACCAGTCGTAGGAGGCGCCTGCTGCGCAGCAGGCTGCCCGCACCCGCTCGAGAGGGCCCCCGCTTTCGACTGACGCGACGGGCGCATCCCGAGCTTGCCCGTGGCCGTCAGCGGACCAGCGCCAACTCACGACCCCTTGCGCGCGGCGGTCCTGGAGGCGCCTGCGCCGTCCACGCGTTCATACAGTGCGGCGATCTGGCCGCCGGGGATGCCGATCTCGATCTCGGGGCCGTTCCGCGCGAAGAGCTTCAGCCGGTAGCCCGTCGCCTTGGCCTGGCGCAGCTCGGCATCGGGCAAGTCGATGCGGACGGTCTCAGCGCATGCGGCCCCCGCCTTGCATCCCTCGCCGCCAGCCCGCTCAGTTTTGAGCACCCGGCCTTGCGCGTCGCGCGCGGTGTCGTAGAGGCGCGTTACTCCCGTGTAGCGGATCTCGACGCGGAGCATCGGCGCGGCCTGGCCGGCACCTGGTCCCACGCGCACACCCAAAGTCAGTGCAAGTTGCTGCTCGCCGCCCGCCACTCGAACTTCGGGGATCGTGATCTCGCGCGCGGTCGCCACGGGCGGCGCATCGAGTGTGCCCGCCCCGCCACCCGCACAGCCGGCTACCAGCACCGCCGCCAGCAGTGCCGCGCCAACCGTCTGATGCCCACTCGATGCCCTCATCGCGCGTGTCACTGCGCCCTGATCACGGCAATTTTCGGATGGTGCGATGTCCTCGCGGAATGCTTGTGGGCCTGCAGGCAAATCAAGCCGCGATTGGCTGGTCGGGAAACGAGAGCTGTTCGCGCGCCCGCCAGTCGGCGGTCACGTAGTTGATGATCACCGACTTGCGCACGCCCTCGATGCGGCGCGGCTCGAAGCCGTGAAACGTGTCGGTCGAGGGCACGAAGATCATCGCACCGTTCGGTACGAACGGCGAGGCGCCGACGTGGCGCTTCGCGGCGTCGTAGATATCGGTGCCGAGGTTGGCGTGGCTCGGCTCCGTCGAGAGATAGAGCAGCATCGTGAACACCTTGACGCCGAGGTCGGTGTGCGGCTCGAGCCAGAAGCCGTCGGTGTCCTGTGCATATTCGAGGCGCAGATAGGTGCCGCCGAGGCGGGTAGCGAAGATGCGCTCGACGGCCGAGGTGACGGCCTTCGACTGAAAGGCGTCGGCGAAAGCCGCGACCGAGGCGAACTTGGTCCGGTTCTCGATGTCGAAATACCGGCGCGTGGCGTTGTGGATCTCGCGCTTGCCGGAGACGCCGCCCAGCGCGGGCGGCGGAAACGGCAGGGCGGTGACCTCGTCGGCGACCTTGGCCGGTAGGCAGTCCTTCACGAACCAGTGGCGATAGGGCGTCTCGCCCCGTTTGCCGGTTTCGAAGCTCTTGATGAGGGTGGCCGAGATGGCGTCCGACGAGGCTGTCATGGGGTTCACGTCCTTCGATCGGGGTTTGGCGGCTTATGCCGGGGCATTCGGGCTGAAATTCGGTCGCCGCCGTGAACGTGGCGAATCGGCCCTCGCTGCCGTGATCTAGCGATGCACGGCGGCCACGCCCCAGGGGACACGGCGTCGCGCAACGCCCTCGACCCTGAGCCAAATCGAAGCAGCTATACGGGTTCCCCGGCCGGCGGGAGCCGTTCAGATCCGGCTGCACTGGCCAGCTCGGAGATGAATTCGCGCAGCGCGGGACCCCACTGATCGCCTTCGGGTCCGCTCGCCAGATGCCCAAGTTCGGTGTCGATCTCGAAATAGCGCGCGTCGATGCGGGCCGTCGCGAAATGCGCCATCACGCCGGGGACGATCGACGGCGGGAACAGCTTGTCCGTGTTTGAGATCACGAACAGCACGCGGGCCTTGATCTTGTGGAAGTGCGGCCTCGTGTCGAAGCCCTCGAGCGCGCGACGCAGAACCACCATCGAGTGGCCGTCATAGGCGTTGACCCACGGCTCGGCAGCAGCCAGGACGGCAGCCTCCAGCGCCACCGGATCGGGGTGCGCCGGGCGCAGTTGCGCCTCGAGGCCGTAGCCCTTCAAGGTTGCGACGCGGATCGCGGTCATCGCTTGGCCGATGCCGCCGCGATCGTAGTAGTGACCGCCGTTCCAATTGGGATCGGCCGAGAACTTTTCGATGAGTTGCTCGGTCGAAGCCAGAGTCGTCCCGCTCCACGGCGCAGTCACCACCGGCACGATGCCGTGCATGAAATCGGGATAGCTCACCGCCCATTGGAAAGCCTGAAAGCCGCCGTAGGACGGGCCGGCGACGGCGATGAGGTGCTTGACACCCAGGTGATCCAGCAGCGCTTTTTGAGCGGCGACGATGTCGGCCACGATATAGCGCGGGAAGTCGGGACCGAAGGGCTTACCCGTTGCCGGATCGAGGCTGCGTGGCGACGTCGAGCCGTAAGCCGAGCCCAGCATATTCGACGACACCACGAACAGCTTGGTCGTATCGATGGGCTTGCCCGGCCCGACCAGCTTGTCCCACTGGCCAAGGTTACTGTCCTCGAGGCCTTTCGGCGCGCCGCCCTTGGCATAGCGGCCCGCCATGTGGTGGTTGGAGCTGTAGCCGTGCGTCAGCAGCACGGCATTGCCCCCGTCGCTGTCGAGCCGGCCGTACGTTTCGTAGGCGAGGGTGAGTTCGGGCAGCACGGGGCCGGTGCTCAACGTGAAGTTTCGCGTCGTGAAGAGCCGGCTCACGACGTCGTCGAGGGATTTTGCTTGCGGCATCGTGGGCTCCATGAGGATCGACGCATGGTACCACGACTGCGGGAGCTTGCCCCGCCTTGATGCGGTCGCCCAACTCAGTCATGAACAAGGCGGGCCTGCGCGGTGATTCAGGTTCGCGGCGGGGGCATGGACCTTTTTCTCGACATCCTGACCAAGGTGACGCTGCCGATCATCGTGCTGGCGGCGCTGGGCTACGTGTTGCAGCCGCGCCTGAAGCTCGACGTGGCGAGCCTCAACCGGCTGCAGGTCTATGTCGTGATGCCGGCGTTCTTCATCCACTTCCTGTCGACCGCCAAGCAGCCGTTGTCGGTCGTGTGGCCGGTATTCTACTTCGGGATCGTGCAGTTCCTGATCCTCATTCCGATCGGCTGGCTGCTGGTCATCATCCTGCGGCAGCGGGCGAGCCTGGGGCCGATGATGGGGCTCGGCACGGCTTACGCCAACGTCGGCTTTTTCGGCGTGCCGGTGACGCTGCTGGCGTTCGGCGAGGACTACCTCGTGTACCCCTCGGTACTCGCTGCGCTGATGGGCATCCTGGTGACGACGGTGGGCACCTGGCTGCTGGCGCCGGGCGGCCGAGGCGGGCTTGCCAAGCTGGCGACCGCGTTCGAGACGCCGCTGATCCCGTCGATCTTCATCGGCCTCGCGCTGCGCGGCTTCGAGGTCGAGTTGCCGACGCTTGCCGCCCAGCCGATCCAGTTCATCGGCTCGATCTTCACGCCGCTCGCGCTTTACACGCTCGGGGCCCAGGTCGCCGCCACCAGCACGGGGCGCATCGAGTGGCTGCCGCAGATCGTGATCCAGCTGTTGAAGTTCCTGCTCGCGCCAATACTGTCGTGGTGGATCTGCCACATGATGGGCCTGCCGAAGGACGTGACGGCGGTGATCGTTGTCGCTGCCGCCACACCTGTCGGCGTGCTGATCACGATTTTCGCCGCCGAGTACAAGACCGAGAGCGAGTTCATCTCGACCGCCGTGGTGATCTCGACGGCGCTGTCGCCGATCTTCGTCACAGGGTGGATCCTGGCCGTCAGATTGATGTAGCCCCACCAAACCGGGCCGTGAACCGGGGCGTTGCCCCGGGGGGCGCGGACGGATACCTTGCCGGTCCAACCCGAACCGCCCAGCTGCCCCGAGGAGCCGCCCGATGATCGATCTTTACACGTGGTCCACGCCGAACGGGCGCAAGGTCTCGATCGCGCTCGAGGAACTGGGGTTGCCTTATACCTCGCACGCGGTCGACATCTCGAAGGACGAGCAGTTCAAGCCGGAGTTCCTCAAGATCTCGCCGAACAACCGCATCCCCGCGATCGTCGACCGCGACAATGGCCTCGCGCTGTTTGAGTCGGGCGCCATCCTGATGTATCTCGCCGACAAGACCGGCAAACTGCTGCCCAAGGAGCCGAAGGCACGCTGGAATGCTATTCAGTGGCTGATGTGGCAGATGGGCGGCGTTGGGCCGATGCTGGGCCAGGTCCACCACTTCGTGAAATACAACAAGGGGAAGGCCCCCTACGCCGAGGAGCGCTACCTGAAGGAAGCGCACCGGCTCTACGGCGTGCTCGACCGACAGCTTGCCCATTCCCAGTTCGTGGCCGGCGACTACTCGATCGCCGACATCTCGATCTGGCCGTGGATCTCGCGCTTCGAGTGGCAGTCCGTCGATCTCGCGCAGTATCCCAACGTGCTGCGCTGGTACAAGGCGATCGCCGCAAGGCCCGCCGTGCAGAAGGGCTACGACGTCCCCGTCAAGCAGCCGGGCATCCCGATGCCGTAACGGTTCTCGTTGCTCCGTCTATCAACAAAAACAAGGCTCCGTTTCATGACCGCGACCTATAACTTCTCCGGCGTCATCGCGCCGGTTCTCACTCCCTTTGGCGAGGACGGCGCACCTGATCTCGACCGGTTCGTCGAGCACTGCGAATGGCTGATGGAGGACGGCTGCACAGCCCTTGCCCCGTTCGGCACCACCAGCGAGGGCAACTCGATCGGCCTCGACGAGCGCATGGAGATGCTCGAAGAACTCGTTGATTCCGGGATGGACCCGAAGAAGCTGATGCCCGGCACCGGCTCCTGCTCGGTCGCCGACGCCATCGTGCTGACCGAGCACGCCGTGGATCTGGGCTGCGGCGGTGTGCTGATGTTGCCGCCGTTCTACTACAAGAACCCGAGCGAGGAGGGGCTGTTCCGCTTCTTCGCCGAGGTGATCGAGGAGGTCGGCGACGACGCGCTGCGGCTCTATCTCTATCACATCCCGCCAATCGCTCAGGTCGGCTTCTCGCTGCCGCTGATCAAACGGCTGAAAGAGGCCTACCCGAAGATCGTCGTGGGCTTGAAAGATTCCTCCGGCGACTGGTCGAACACCAAGGCGATCCTCGAGGCGTTTCCGGGCTTCGAGGTGTTCCCGGGCTCCGAGACCTTCCTGCTCGACGGCTTGCGGCTCGGCGGCGCGGGCTGCATCTCGGCGTCAGCCAATGTCGCCTCGAAGTCGATCCGCCGCGTTTTCGACAACTGGCAGACGGCGGATGCCGACCGCCTGCAGGCCGAGACCTCGGCGCTCCGCAAGGCGATCCAGAGCTATCCGATGATCCCGCTGTTGAAGGGCCTCGTCGCGCATTACCGCAATGACCCGGTGTGGGCGGATCTGCGCCCGCCGTTCACCGAGATGGGTCCCGAGGAGATCGCGGCGGCCGTCAAGTTGCTCGCCGACAACCACGGCTTCCGCCTGCAGTTCGCCGAAGCGACGGCGTGATCGATGACGCGCCGGCGCCTGGTCGCCACCATGTCAACCCGATGCAGGCTTGACCGCCGGCATCGGGAATTTTGCATCGGCGTCGAGGAAGCGGTCGAGAACGTTCCCCAGCAAGCGCGAGATGGTGTTTTCGAAGCGATTCGAGGGCAGCGAGCCGCAGAAGGTGATCGAGCCCGTCGAGAACACGGCGCCGTTGTTGGGGGTCTCGAAGAATGTCAGGTCGGCGCGGATCAACTCGGCGGGCTTGAGGCCGGTGACGGTGGTCAGATGCGTCAGCAGTTCCTCGGGCACCACCACCCAGGGGGCG
>JANOJW010000203.1:0-4649 GCA_031418955.1 Hyphomicrobiales bacterium
CTTCGCCACCGCCGAGGCCGGCATCAAGTACAAGAATCGCAAGGACCTGATGGTCGCCGTGATGGATGCGGGCACCACGGCCGCCGGTGTGCTCACGCAGTCCAAGACGTGCTCGGCCCCGGTGCTTTATTGCCGCGAGAGTCTGAAATCGGGGGAGGCGCGCGTGCTGGTCGTCAACTCCGGTAACTCCAACGCCTTCACCGGCAAGCGCGGTCGCGAGGCCGTGGAGATGACCGCCGAGTTCGCCGCCAAGGCGACAGGTGCTGCCCGCAACGAGATCTACCTCGCCTCGACCGGCGTGATCGGCGAGCCGCTCGACGCCGGGAAGTTCGCGCATCTGCTGGATGGGCTCGCCAAACAGGCCAAGCCCGACGCCTGGCACGAGACCGCACGCGCCATCATGACCACCGACACTTACCCGAAGCTCGCCACTGCCAAGGCGAAGATCGGCGGTGTCGAGGTGACGATCAACGGCTTCTGCAAAGGCGCCGGCATGATCGCCCCCGACATGGCGACGATGCTCTGCTTCCTGTTCACGGATGCGGCAGTCGGCCCGGCGGCGCTGCAGCAGATCGTCAAGAGTGGCGCCGATACGAGCTTCAACTGCATGACCGTCGACGGCGACACTTCGACCAGCGACACGCTGCTGATGTTTGCGACGGGTATGGCTGCAAAGCGCGGCCAGAAGTCGATCGAGAAGCCGGGCGATCCCGCACTCGCTGAGTTCACAAAGGCCGTTCACGGGCTGTTGCGGGATCTCGCCATCATGGTCGCGAAGGACGGCGAGGGCGTCTCCAAGTTCGTCACCATCGACATCGAGGGAGCCGAAAGCGACAAGGCCGCCCGCACCATCGGCCTGTCGATCGCCAACTCGCCGCTGGTCAAGACCGCGATCGCCGGCGGCGATCCGAACTGGGGCCGCATCGTCATGGCGGTCGGCAAGGCCGGCGAGGCGGCCGACCGCGACAAGCTGTCGATCTGGTTCGGCGGCAGAATCGTCGCCGACAGCGGCATGCGGGCGGCCGCCTACGACGAGGCGGCGTTCGCGGAGTACTTCAAGGGCCGCGAGATCGAGGTTCGCGTCGATGTGGGCGCCGGCGGCAAGGGCCGCTCGACGATCTGGACGTGCGACCTCACGCACGACTACGTGTCGATCAATGCCGATTACCGGAGCTGAACGGGGGATCACCCAAGCCGCTGGGGATCGCTGGCCAAGCCCCCACGTTTTCGCCTGATTTCCGCCCGATATGGCGACGGGGGCGCGCGCAAGCATCGCGCCGCGAACAGACATCGAACGCAGAACTCAAGAGCCATGGCCGAGCCGAAAGCTCAACCGCGTGCCCCGACACGACTGATGCTGGTCCTCGAGACCGGCGACAGTGCGCTCGCGCGGCTCCAGGCGGCGCTGGCGGCCGGCGACATCGCGTCCGTGGTGCTGCGCGCGCCCACCGGCCAGGTGCTCGACGCCGCAGCCGTGCTACCGCTGATCAAGGCCGCACAGGCGAAGGGCGTCGCGGCGCTGATCGAGGCCGATGCCCAACTCGCGCGCACGGTGAAGGCCGACGGCGTGCACGTTCCCGTCTCCGACGACGGCGCGGCGGCCTATGCGGACGCTCGCGAGACCGTTGGCAGCGGCGCGATTGTGGGCCTCGATGCCGGCCGTTCGCGCCACGACGCCATGGCCGCCGGCGAGGGCGGCGCCGACTTCGTCGGTTTTGGCATTCCCACGTTCGTCAAGGATCGCGACGTCGCTATCGAGTACCAGCTCGACCTTGTCGCCTGGTGGGCCGAGATCTTCGAGATGCCGTGCGTCGCGTTCGACGTGGAGAACGCGGAGGCTGCCGCCGACCTCGCCGCCACCGGCGCCGATTTCGTCGCACTCACGCTTCCCGGCGGCGTATCGCCGGCGCTTGTGGCCGAGTTCGTGCGAGCCGTAAGCGACGCGATCCGCGAGGCCGCAGGTCCCGTGGCAATTGGGCGGAGCTGCGCATGATCCCGACATCGCAACGAACCCTGCTAGCACTGCTGGTCGTGACGGCATGCGGGCCAGTGATGCCGCACATTGGCGTCGCACAGATCAGCGAGTGGCAGCAGCGCGTGGCACCCGAGGTGAAGGGGACGCCGAAAGTCGTGCCACAGAAGGCGTTGCCCGGCCCGTCGGTGAAGCCCCGCGTCAAGAGCGAAACCGTGGAGACCGGCCGCGCACCGTCGGCGCCGCTGCCAGGCGCGACCAAAGGCACGCGCTCGACGCTCGGGCCGACAACCGCGCCGAACGGGAGCACGCACGTCAAGGGCGCCGAGGCGATCGCGGAAGCCGCTTTCGAAGCCTTCGAGCAGGGCAAGTATCTGACCGCGCTGGAGCTTGCCGAGCGGGCGGCCTCGCTCGGTGATCCGCAAGCGCACACCCTGCTCGGCCGCATCCATGCCGAAGGGTTGGGCGTCGGGCAGGATTTCGCAAAGGCCGCGCGCTGGTATGGTGAGGGCGTCCAACTCGGCGATCTGGAATCGGCGTTCGCCTTGGGCGTTCTGCACGCCCAGGGCAATGGCGTCGCCAAGAACTTCGACGAGGCGGCCAGGCTGTTCGAAATGGCCGCGCTGAAGGGACATCCACAGGCGAACTACAACCTGGCCCTGCTGTTCCTGAAGGGGCAGGGCAAGACCGAGAATCCGGTGCGGGCCTACAGGCACATGCTGTTTGCCGCCGAACGCAGCGTGCCCGAGGCCCAGTACGACGTCGGCACGCTCTACATGACGGGGACCGGCACCGAGCCGAACGCCTTCGAGGGCGCGAAGTGGATCGGCCGGGCCGCGCGCACCGGCCACCCGGAAGCCGAGATCGAATACGCGATCATCCTGTTCAAGGTCGATGCGGACCCCAATGACAAGGAGCAGGTTGCGAGGCAGCTCGCCGCCCAGATCGACGGCTTCAAGCTGCTGCGCAAGTCAGCCGAGCGGGGCAACCCCATCGGCCAGAACCGCCTCGCCCGCTGCTACGCCAACGGGGTCGGCAGCGAGATGAACCTCGTCGAAGCGGCGAAGTGGAACTTCATCGCGCGCGAAGGCGGCATCGAGGACGCGGCGCTGGACAAGCTGCTGGCCCGCCTCTCCAAGGCCGATCGCGACAAGGCCCAGCGCGCCGCCGAGGAGTGGCGCGAACGTTCGGTGATCCAGTAATCTCGCAACGGATGATTCCCCAGCCGCAGGATCTGGTTCCGGATCCATCGAGAGCCATTGGAATGTTCGTCCACGGCGCAGCCCGCGCTCAGGTCGCCCACACGACAGCCAGTGCGCCGCCGCCTGATGATCCCCATAACCCGTCATAAATCATGTGATGGCAATGCGTTGGACCATTGCGTTCAGGCCCCGCTAGTGTGCCGGCGACCGAGGAGACCTGAGTGACCATGACCGATCGGCTGCTGCAACTCTTACGCAGATGCCGCGACGCGCTGCAGGCCGCCGGACGCTTCGCGCTGCCGTTCGCACTGGTTGCATTCGCCCTGCTGCTTGATCTTGCCATGCGCACCGTTGCGGCCTGGCAAGGGCTGCCGTCGGCGCGCAAGTGGCGCATTGCAAAGGTGTTGGGCATAGCTGTCGCCGCGTGGCTGGTGCTGTCGACAGCATGGGATTGGCGGCACGTGCCCGGCCACTGGTGGGCGAGCTGGAGCCGGCCGCTCAACGCCGCAAAGAGTTGGCATTTCCACCTCCAGGACATCGACATCGAGGCGATGGCCAAGGTCGACGCCGACCTCATCGTCACCGAGTACTCGGAGAACTTCGGCGACAATCGGGCGCGTACGAAAGAGGAGATCGCTCGCCTGAAGCAGCGCCCGGACGGCCGCAAGCGACTGGTGATCGCCTACTTCTCGATCGGCGAGGCAGAATCCTACCGGTTCTACTGGCGCCCCGATTGGAAGGGGGACGACGTTCCCGGCTGGTATGTGGCCGAGAATTGTGCCTGGCCGCGAAACTTCATGGTGCGCTACTGGCACGATGGCTGGAAGGACATCGTCTACCGGCACAAGCGTTCGTTCCTGCAACGCATCATCGACGCGGGATTCGACGGTGTCTATCTCGACCGGGTCGATGTATTCTGGGAAGGACTGAAGGAACGAAAGACGGCGCGCGAGGACATGATCGAGTTCGTGACCGAACTCTCAGCCACGGCCCGACGCATCAAGCCTGGCTTCATCGTGATGGCGCAGAACGCCGAGGAGCTGCTCGACGAGCGCCGCTACCGCGATGTCATCGATGGCCTGGGCAAGGAAGATCTGCTCCACGGCCATAGCGGAACGAATGTCCGCAATAAGCCGGACGAGATCAAGTCGTCGCTCGGGCACATCCGGCATTTGTTGTGGGATTACAAGCCGGTATTTGCCGTCGAGTACCTGTCGAAGCCCGACCTCATCGCGTCGGCCAAGGCCGAGATCGAGCGGGCAGGCCTGTTCCCGACGTTTGCCCATCGCAGCCTCGACGGCAAGGACCCGACCGCCGAGCGGCCTGCCTCGACCATCAAGTACGGGACGCCCGAGTGGGTTGCGGAGATGTGCAAGGACAAGCCGCATTGGTGATGTGATGCGGCCAAGCCAGTGATTTGAGACACACCCGAAAGGTAACAGCTTAACGACGCGCTCGGCCTAGTTGCTCAGAGC
>JANOJW010000204.1:0-6195 GCA_031418955.1 Hyphomicrobiales bacterium
CTCACGTTTCAGCTCACCGCGACCCTGGATGAACAACGACTTGTAGATCGTCTCGTGGGACACACGCATCTCCGGATCGTCAGGAAAATCGACCCGTAACCTGCCAGAGATCTCCTCCGGAGACCACAAGTGTTGCAGATCCGCGATCACCCGTTCACACAACACCGGGTTCGCCGCGAGACGCGTCGCTTTGGGTCTGCGGGAACGTTCACTCGCACGGCGATGCGCCGCTACCGGCTGATAGGCCCCCCGTTCGGTTTCCCCGCCGACCTCACGTGACACCGTCGATGTGGACCGATCCAAACGTCGCCCGATCTCCGCGAACGACAAGCCGCGCTTTCTGCGCGCGTTCATGGCCGAAATTGCGAGCACGGCCGCGCGCGTGCCCGGCCGCGTGGTGTCGAGCATCTTTCTCGGCGGCGGCACGCCGTCGCTGATGCAGCCCGCGACCGTCGGCGGCATCATCGACGCCATTGCCAAGCGCTTCACGCTCGCCCCTGATTGCGAGATCACGCTCGAGGCCAACCCTGGCAGCGTCGAAGCCGCCCGCTTTCGCGGGTACCGCGCAGCCGGCGTCACCAGAGTCTCCCTCGGTGTGCAATCGCTCGACGACGCGCAGCTGAAGCGCTTGGGCCGCATCCACACGAGCGCCGAGGCCCTCACTGCGATCGACATCGCCAAGTCCACGTTCGACCGCGTCTCGTTCGACCTGATCTATGCACGGCCCGGCCAGACGGAAGCGCACTGGGAAGCCGAGCTTGCCCGGGCGCTCGCGCTGCAGTCGGGCCACCTCTCGCTCTACCAGCTCACCATCGAGGACGGCACGCCGTACGCTGCCCTCCACAAAGCCGGCAAGCTGATCATCCCGGAGCCCGAGACGGCCGACCGCCTCTACGCCCTCACGCAGGACATGACCGAGGCGGCGGGGCTTCCTGCCTACGAGATCTCCAACCACGCGCGGCCCGGCGAGGAAAGCCGCCACAACCTCGTGTACTGGCGTTACGGCGAATACCTCGGCATCGGTCCCGGCGCGCACGGCCGCGAGCATCGCACAGATGGCGTATACGCGACCGTCACCGAGAAGAGCCCGGAGGCCTGGCTCGCGCGCGTCGAAGCGGACGGCCATGGCACAACCGAGCATACGCTGCTCGCGCGCGAGGAGCAGGCCGACGAACTCTTACTGATGGGCCTGCGCCTCGCCGAGGGCGTCGACCTCGGACGGCTATCGCAGATCGGCGGCGTCACGCCATCGCATGCAGCCATCACCCGGCTCACAGGCCTCGGCATGATCGAGCGCATCGGCAACAGCCGCATCCGTTCGACGCGCGCCGGCCGCTTCGTGACGAACGAGCTGGTGCGGCAATTGTCGACGAGCTTCGAGCCAGTGACATAGCGAACAGGCCCTCAAGTCTCCGCGCCGCCATTCACCTGGATCATCTGCCCGTTGATGAACCCACCTTGATCTGACGCCAGCAGCGCTACTGCCGCTGCCACCTCGTCCGGCGTTCCGAGCCGCCCAAGCGGCACCCGCGCCTTCATCGGCGCGATGTGGGCGGCCTGAACTCCGTCCTGCGCCTCGCCCATGATCGGGCCGGGCGACACGATGTTGGTGGTGATGCCCTTGGCGCCGAATTCCTTGGCGAGCGCCTTGGTCAGTCCCCACGCGGCGTGCTTGGACGCCGAGACATGCGCACGGCCATTGTAGCCGTGGATCGCGTTCATGCCGGCGAAATTGATGACGCGGCCCCACTGTTTCTGCACCATGCCCGGCAGGCACGCGCGCGCTAGCCAGAACGCCGAATCGATGTTGACGGCCATCGCATAGCGCCAGTCTTCCTCGCTGATCTCGAGGAACTTACCGTCCTGCCGGATCGCCGCGTTGTTGACGAGAATGTCGACCGTGCCGAACTTCGCAAGCGCCTCTTTCGCGATCCTCTGGCAGTCGTCACGGCGTCCGACATCGCCCATCGCGACCAGCGCCTCGACGCCGAGCTTGCGGCAGTCGGCGGCCACCGCCTCGGCGGCAGCCTTGTCGCGCGCGCCGTTGACGACGACGTGGCACCCGGCCTTGGCCAGCGCCAGCGCGCAGGCCCGCCCGATGTTCTTGTTGGATCCGGTGATCAGCGCGGCACGCGTCGCCATGGTGGGTGTTCCTCCGAGCGCTCGAATTTGGCACTCTCCCTAACACGGTGAGACAGCTCAGTCGCCCTCGGTCATCCCGCTTTTGCGGGCATGCCGGCGGTCCTCCGCGTCGACGGTCGCCAGGTCCGCGTCGAACACGATGCGCTCCGCCCCCGCCACGGCGACGAAGCGCTTCCCCCGCGCCCGCCCGATCAGCGTCAGGCCCGCCTTCTGCGCCAGTTCCACCCCCCACGCCGTGAACCCCGACCGCGACACCAGGATCGGGATGCGCATCTTGACCGTCTTGATCACCATCTCCGAGGTCAGCCGACCGGTCGTGTAGAAGATCTTGTCCTCGGGCGGAATGCGGCTCTGGAACATGTAGCCGGCGATCTTGTCGACGGCGTTGTGCCGGCCGACATCCTCCATGTAGACGAGCGGGGTGTCCTCGCGGCACAGCACCGAGCCGTGGATCGCGCCGGCCTTCAGATACAGCGACGGCTCCGTATTGATCGATTTGGTGAGCGCATAGAGCCACGACGTCTTGATCCGCGCGTCCCGCGATAGCGTGATGGTGTCGAGCTCCTCCATCAGGTCGCCGAACACGGTGCCCTGCGCGCAGCCCGACGTCTGCACTTTCTTCTTGAGCTTCTCCTCGTAGTCGGTCTCGCGCGTCGTGCGCACCACCACCGTCGAGATCTCGTCGTCGTAGTCGACGCTCGTGATCGCGTCGTCCGCCTTGAGCATGCCCTGGTTCAACAGGTAGCCGATCGCCAGCAGTTCGGGGTGATCGCCGATGGTCATCATCGTCACGATCTCGCGCGCGTTGAGGAACAGCGTCAGCGGCCGCTCCGTGACGACGCTGGTCGAGACGCGACGGCCCTCGTGATCGATGCCCTCCACGTCTCTCGACAGGCGCGGATCGTCGGGCGTCGGGCGAATGATGAAGTCTCGCAAGTCGTCCTCCACTGCTCGTCGATCACCCTAGCACATAGGCAAACGGGCCGCCCTGATGGACGGCCCGCAGCGGGTGCAGATCGACCGCGGCTCACGTCAACAGGCCTCGGAGCGTCGTCAGGGTAGCTCGTCAGGTCAGCTCTGATCGCCGCCGCGCCCGCGATGCAGCACCGCTTCGGTGCGATTGCGCACGCCGAGCTTGTGCATGATTGCCGTCATGTAATGCTTGATGGTCTTCTCGCTGATCTCGAGTTCGCGGGCGACTTCCTTGTTGGTCATGCCGCGCGACACCAGCCCGAGGATCTGATCTTCGCGCGACGTCAGATCCTGGCGGTCCGGGTCGACCGCCAGTGTCGCCGGCTCGTTCGTCCGCTGCGTCAACAGACGGGCCGCAAGATCTGGACTGACATGCTGATGACCGGCGTGCACGTCGCGCACGATCTGGATCATTTCGGGGCCACCGACGCCTTTCAGCACGTAGCCCGATGCGCCGACTTTAAGGGCCGCTGCCACATGCTTGGGCTCTTCGGACACCGTCAGGATCACGATGCGAATGGCTGGAAAGGACTGGCGGATCAATTGCGCAATCGCAATTCCTTCGTCTTGGGCGCCGCGCAGATGGAGATCGACGATCATGACGTCGGGTTGCAGTGTGGCGGCTAGGGTCAACGCCTCGCCCGCCGTGCCGCCTTCGCCGACGACTGCGAAGCCTTTGAGATGCTTGAACGTTCCGACGATTCCTTGACGGAACATCGGATGGTCGTCGACGACCGCAATACGGATGCCGCCACTCATTGATACAACCTGCTCTGAACCGAGAAAATCCTCGACACAGGTCCAAACCCGACGGAGAAGCAGCCCACTCAACTGCTCGTCCCAACGACCTCACGCCAAAAGTGCACGATCTCTTAATAGTTAGCAACGTCTTCCGCAGAGAAAGGGTTATTTTCTGCAATTGAAGATCGTTGGTAGGCTGACGGACGCGATCGAGCTACCCCAAGTTGCACCATTCGCCCTCTTGACGAACCTGATCTGATCAGGTTGCCGGACGCGCCCAATCATGGTCAGTTCCCCTTGACGGGCCCTTTTCGGCTCGGGCCGGCAGGTCCAGTTTGATTTGCAGTGAACTTTGTTTGCTGTGAGGTCATGTTGCGGGGAAGCCTTGATGGTGATCGGTTCGTCCGAAATTGGGCCAACTGTCGGCGGATCATCTAGCCGGTCTGTTGTGTGGGCCCGGCTGTCACTGACGCGGCGCTTCGTCGTCGCGGCGCTCCCCGTGCTGCTCCTTGGTACGATGCTCGTCGGCTTCTGGGTGGCTGACCGCGTCAAGCGCGGCATTGCTCAGAGCAGTGCGGCTTCGGTCGCGCTCTACCTGGACAGTGTCATTGCTCCGCTGGCGCAAGGGCTCGACCGCAGTGACGCGATCGTCCCCGAGCATGCTGCCGACCTCGACCGGCAGTTGGCGCCGCTGATTGGCAAGAGTATCACCTCGTTGAAGATCTGGCGCCTCGACAACAGCGTCGCCTACAGCACCAGGAAGGGCATCGTCGGTCAGAAATTCACCCCGACGGCCAAGTTTTTGCAGGCAGCGCGAGGCCAGATCGCGGCCGAATTCGAAGGCGCGCCCCACGAAGGCGACCGTCCTCGGGATGAGTTCGAGCTCGAGATCTACGCGCCGGTGTTTGCGCTCGGCACCGACCGGGTCATCGCCGTTGCGGAAGTCTATGCCATCCGTCATGCCCTCGGCGCCGAGCTGAGGAGGGCACTGCTCGCGACCTGGCTGACGATCGGATCGATCGGAGCCGGCATGCTGGCCGCACTGACGGCGATCGTGCGCGGTGGAAGCCGCACGATCGAGACACAGGAACGCCGGCTTCACACGCAGGTGCATGAACTAGAAACCCTGCTCGACCAGAACCGCGAGTTACGGGAGCGCGTGCAACGTGCACGACAGCGATCCGCCCAGCTCAATGAGAGCATGTTGAGGGGCATCGGTTCGGATCTCCATGATGGTCCAGCCCAACTCATCGGCCTGTCGCTGCTGCTGCTCGACAGCGACCAGACCGAGCGTGTGCGCGCCGCATTGCGCCAAGCCCTCAAGGACATTCGAACAATTTCCGGCGGCCTCGTCATGCCGGAAATCGCCCACTCCCCGCTTGATCAGGTCGTCGCACAAGCCGTCCGGTTTCACGAAATTCATACTGGCACGAAAGTTGCTGTGCAGTCGCGTGACGAAGGCACCGAGGTCCCGATCCCCCTGAAGGTATGCGCGTTCCGCGTCGTGCAGGAAGGGCTGAGCAACGCCTTCCATCATGCCCGGGGCCGGGGCCAGCGCGTCGAGCTGAGTTCAGCTAAACACTTGATCCGGATCAGCATATCCGACGAAGGTCCGGATGTGTCCGAAGCCCTTGCGTCCGCTAGAGGGACAAGTCTGGGGCTTGTCGGCTTGCGGGACCGGGTGGAAACCCTCGGAGGCGACTTCCAATCCGGCTCGAACGGTCTGGGCTACACCATCTGTGCAGAATTCGATCTGCGGAAAGTCAAGCGTATCGTCGATGCCGACCTCTGAGACCATTCGCGTCGTCATCGTCGACGATCATCCGATGTTCCGCGAGGGCGTTGCCCAGATGCTGGGTGAAGCGGCCGGCATGACGGTTGTCGCCAGCGGTGGTTCGTCTCTGGAGGCTGTGCAATTGGCGGCTCTGCATGAGCCGGAGATGATGCTGCTCGACGTCAACATGCCGGGCGGCGGCATTGTGGCCGCGCGCCTCATTCGCCTGTCCCGACCGCACATCAAGCTGATTATGCTGACGATGATCGACGACGAGGACAAAGTCGTCGCTGCTTTGAACGCCGGCGCCAGTGGGTTCATGCTGAAGGGGATCGGCGGTCGCCAGCTGGTCGATGCCCTGCACATCGTGCGACGCGGAAATCCCTCGATCGATGCCGCCAAAGCGTCGAGCCTGCTCGAGGCGGATCGGCGGCTTCGGGCGCGACTGCCGGACCGGGACTTGGCCACACGTACCCTGTCGCGTCTGGAGCGCGACTGGCTCACCAACGCCCGGGATGGCGTCGACGCTGCCGAGACTGCACGCCGCCTGGGACTCGCTGCCGGGC
>JANOJW010000205.1:0-6397 GCA_031418955.1 Hyphomicrobiales bacterium
CTTCAGGCCATAGGTCATGTCGGCGCGCGCCTTTTCGCGCGTCTCGGCGACATGCGCGAACGTGGTGATGCGCCACTTCGCCCGATCAGGCGACTTGCCCGCGCCGCGTGCAGCCTCGGTGTGGATCGACCAGTTCTTGGCGTGCGCGACGAGCGCCTCGTCGTTGGTGCCGCCGATCGAGATCATGCCGATGCCGTGCTTGCCCGACGCCACCGCGCCGACCGGCGAGCGCGAGCAGGCGACCGCCATCTCCATCATCGGCGCCGAGTAGCACGGCAGCTGCAGCTTCGCCTCGTTGAGCGTGAACCAGTCGGTCTTCTTCGTCACCATGCGGCCCTGCAGCATCTCGACGATGCAGTCGAGGCTTTCGGCCATGCGGCGGCGCTGGTCGGCGGCCTTGAGGCCGATCTTGTCGGCGTCATAGATCAACGAACCGGGACCGACGCCGAACATGGCGCGCCCCCGCGCCATGTGATCGAGCTGCACCATGCGCGAGGTCAGCGTGAACGGGTGATGATAGGGCAGCGAAACGACGCCGGTGCCGAGCCTGATGTGCCGCGTCCGCTGCAGGGCACCGGCGATGAACATTTCCGGGCTGGCGATGATCTCGAAGCCGCCCGAGTGGTGCTCGCCGATCCAGGCCTCGTGATAGTTCAAGCGATCGAGGTGCTCGAGCAGCTCCATGTCGCGGTCGAGCGCCAGCGTCGGATTCTCGTCGAGCGCATGGAACGGCGCCAGGAATACGCCGGTGCGCAGATAGCGGTCTTGCATCGATGGTGCCTTTCGTGGGGCGAGATCTCGTGTCGGACACACTATCGGGGGCAGGCTGGGTCACCAAGACCGCGCGCTGTCATGACGCCCTGCCCTGTTCCTCCAACATGGCTGAACGACCCTACAGCTTCGTCGCAAGCCCCTGCAGCAGCGCCTTCAGCCCCGGTTCGGTCACGCGGTCTGCCGCGTCCTGTGGCGTGAACCAGGCCCGATCGCGCTCGGCAGCCTCCGGCCACGCCGGCATCTCCTCGGTGACGCACAGCAGATAGGCATCGACCGTGACGCGGGTCGTACCCGGTCCGTCGCGCTTGTCGTAGGTATAGACGCCGAGCTTGGCTGAGGTGGCGGCCCCGATCACGCCGGCCTCCTCCCACGCCTCCTCGGCCGCCGCCTCATGGTCGCTGAGGCCCGACATCGGCCAGCCCTTCGGCACGATCCAGCGTCGCGTCTCCCGAGAGGTGACGAGCAGCACCTCGAGCCCGCCATCGGACGCCTGCCGGACGGGTACAGCTGCAATTTGCATCGACCGGGTTCGCGACATTGCGCTCGTGCACCTCCGGGGATTCGCCTCGATCGGGGCCAGCATGCCTCCAATGGCGCAGATCGCCAAGCATTCCGATCATACCGATCACCGGCCGCGTCATGCTTGTTCCCGATACGGCGACTTGGAACGGCCATTTACACTCCGGTAGGGATGGTGTGCCACCGTTGTCCATTGCGAGGGTGTCTCGGGTTCGCACCCGATCCAGCCTCGTTCGCCCCATCGCTGTGGCCTGAAGGCAGGCGGAGCGTCGGGCCGGGGAAGCGCGTGACGAAGCGGGTGGCAGTCATCGGGGCTGGATTGGCGGGGCTCGCGTGCGCGCGGGTGCTGCGTCGCGCCGGCTGCTATGTCGAGGTCTTCGAGCAAGACCGCATCATCGGCGGCCGCATGGCGACGACCCGCCTCGGCCTCACCCCTTTCGACCACGGCGCCCAGTACATCACCGCCCGCTCCCCCGCCTTCATCGGCTACATGAACGAGCTGGTCAGCGCGTCCTATGCAGTACGCTGGACGCCCAAGGACGATAAGGGCGAGGCGATCAGCCAGATGCATCCCTGGTTCATCGGCACGCCGGGCATGAGCTCGCTGGTGCGCCCGCTCGCCGAGGGCGTGCGCCTGCACACCGACCGGCGCGTCCATACGATCCATCGCGGCGAGAAGGGCTGGTCGATCTGGTTCGACGACGAGACTTCTGTCCAAGGCTTCCACGCCGTCGCCATCGCCACGCCCGCCGCCGAGGCTCGCCTGCTGGTTGGCCGCATCCCCGACCTGGCCGAGCCGATCAATCGCGTGCGCATCTCGCCGTGCTGGGCCGTGCTCGTGCGCCTCGATGACCGCATCCTGCCGACCCGCGACGTTTATTCCGACATGAGCGAGGTCGTGCGGTGGGTCGCCCGCAACAACGCTAAGCCCGGCCGGCCCTCGCGGGGCGACCACATCGTCATCCACGCCTCGCCCAGCTGGAGCCGGGAGACCGAGGACGCTGAGCCCGAAGACATCGCCACGGAGCTGTGGAACGAGGTTGCCAATGCGCTGAGCCTGCCTCCAACGCGCCCCGCCCAGCTCTCCGCGCACCTGTGGCGGCAAGGCCTCGTCGATCAATCGCTCGGCGAGACGTTCCTGTTCTCGCACCAGCACATGGTAGGCGTCGCCGGCGACTGGTGCCTCGGCCGCCTCGCCGAGCACGCCTTCGAGAGCGGCATCGGCCTCGGCAAGGCGATCGTCGACGAGTTGGACTGATATAGCTCGCGTCGTCTCGCAAGTGTAGGTCGGGTAGAAGGCCGTCTGCACTTCGGCGCGGGCACGCGTCTGCATCCGGTGTGCATCACGCAATTGCGGCCACCGCCCCGCCACGTTACAAGGCTCCCCGAACACTGTTCGACATCAGGGAGAGCCCGAGCGATGGCGCAAGCCAAGCCTGAGACCGCCAAGCCTGGGACTGGCAGCCGGCCGCGGCCGACGACGCCGCACATGCAGATCTACCGGCCGCTGATCAACATGGTGATGTCGATCCTGCATCGGATCACCGGGGCGGCGCTCTATTTCGGCACGCTATTGCTGGCCTGGTGGCTGGTCGCTGCCGCCACCGGCCCCGACTATTTCAACTACGTCAACGGTTTGCTCGCCACGCCCGTCGGCCTGCTGGTGCTCGTCGGCTACACCTGGGCGCTGATGCACCACATGCTCGGCGGCATCCGGCATCTGATCTGGGACACCGGCCGCGGCTTCGACCTGTCGACCGTCGACCGGCTGTCGTGGGGCTCGATCATCGGCTCGCTGGCGCTGACCGCCGGCATCTGGTTGTGGGCGCTCAAGGCCAAGGGGATGCTCTGATGTCGACGCCGACGCTCCGCCCGACCGAATCCCCGACCAAGGCCCAAATTCAGACGCCGCTGTCCCGCGCCCGCGGCCTGGGCTCGGCCAATGAGGGCACCGACCACTTCTGGTGGCAGCGGGTGACCGCCGTCGCCAACATCGTCCTCGTCACCTACCTGACGTGGCAAATCGCAACGCTCGCCGGCGCCCCGCACGGAGTAGTCAAAGCGGCGCTGAAAAGCCCCCTGCTGGCGATCCCGCTGCTGCTGCTGATCCTGTCGGGCGTCTACCACATGCGGCTCGGCATGCAGACGATCATCGAGGACTACGTCGCGGGCGATGGGCGCAGAATCGCGCTTCTCATGCTCAACACCTTCTTTGCGATCCTCGTGGGCCTGACCTGCGTATTCGCAATACTGAAACTCTCGTTCGGGGCTTGAGAACATGGCAGTCGCAAACGGCACGGCGAACGGCGTCGCAAAGCCGGCGGTCAACGGTCGGGCCTATCCGATGGTCGAGCATACCTATGACGTGGTGGTGGTGGGCGCGGGCGGCGCAGGTCTGCGCGCCACGCTCGGCTGTGCGGAAGCCGGCCTCAAGACGGCGTGCATCTCCAAGGTGTTCCCGACCCGCTCGCACACGGTCGCGGCCCAGGGCGGGGTCGCTGCGGCGCTGGGCAACATGGGCCCCGACAGCTGGCAGTGGCACATGTACGACACCGTCAAGGGCGCCGACTGGCTCGGCGACCAGGACGCCATCGAGTACCTCTGCCGCAACGCGCCGCAGGCCGTCTACGAGATGGAGCACTATGGCGTGCCGTTCTCGCGCACCGACGATGGCCGCATCTACCAGCGCCCGTTCGGCGGCATGACCACCGAGTTCGGCGAGGGTCCGCCCGCCCAGCGCACGTGTGCTGCCGCCGACCGCACCGGCCACGCCATGCTGCACACGCTCTATGGCCAAGCGCTCAAGTACTCGGCTGAGTTCTTCATCGAGTATTTCGCCATCGACCTGATCATGGACCAGGAAGGTGCCTGCCGCGGCGTCATCGCGCTGAAGCTCGACGACGGCACGCTGCACCGCTTCCGCGCCAAGAAAACGATCCTCGCCACCGGCGGCTACGGTCGCACCTATTTCTCGTGCACCTCGGCGCACACCTGCACGGGCGACGGCAACGCCATGGTGTTGCGTGCCGGCCTGCCGCTGCAGGACATGGAGTTCGTGCAGTTCCACCCGACCGGTATCTACGGCGCCGGAGTGCTGATCACCGAGGGCTCGCGCGGCGAAGGCGGCTACCTGACCAACGCCAACGGCGAGCGCTTCATGGAGCGTTACGCGCCGCACGTGAAGGATCTCGCCTCCCGCGATGTCGTCTCGCGCTCGATGATCGTCGAGATCCGGGAGGGCCGTGGCGTCGGCAAGGACAAGGACCACATCTTCCTGCACCTCGACCATCTCGATCCGAAGATCCTGGCCGAGCGGCTGCCCGGCATCACCGAGAGCGCCAAGGTGTTCGCGGGCGTCGATCTGCGCCGCGAGCCGATCCCCGTGTTGCCGACCGTGCACTACAACATGGGCGGCATCCCGACCAACTATCACGGCGAGGTTGTCACGCTGAAAGGCGGCAACCCGGACACCATTGTGCCCGGCCTGATGGCCATCGGGGAGGCTGCCTGCGTGTCGGTGCACGGCGCAAACCGGCTGGGCTCCAACTCGCTGATCGACCTCGTGGTGTTCAGCCGCGCAGCGGGCCTGCGGGCCGCCGAGACGACCGAGAAGGGTTCCGCGCACGCTGCCCTGCCTGGCGATTCCGCCGAGCTCGCGCTCTCCCGCCTCGACCGCTTCCGCCATGCCAGCGGCGGCACGCCGACCGCCAAGCTGCGCCTCGACATGCAGCGGCTGATGCAGACGAACTGCGCGGTGTTCCGGACAAGCCAGGTGCTCGAGGAAGGCGCGCAGAAGATCATCGAGATCTGGAAGGGCACCGACGACATCGCCACCACCGACCGCTCGCTGATCTGGAACTCGGACCTGATCGAGACGCTCGAATACGACAACCTGATCGCGCAGGCGGCCGTGACCATGCTGTCGGCCGAGAACCGCAAGGAAAGCCGTGGCGCGCACGCGCACGAGGACTTCCCCGACCGCGACGACAAGGTCTGGATGAAGCACACGCTCGCCTGGGCCGACGACGCCAAGCGCCAAGTGGCGATCGACTACCGCCCCGTGCACACCAACACCATGACCAACGAGGTCGCCTACATAGAGCCCAAGGCGCGGGTGTATTGATGGGTCTCGCCAGTGCCGATAAGCCTGCCGTGCCCGCCGCTGCTCCTCCTCCGGGAGTTGACGAAACTGGCGCCAGAAGTCCGGCGTCGTCCGCGAATTCACCGTTCCACATCCTGGTCGGAAGGATCTCCATCTATCGCAGCGCCAGCCACAATCTCGGCGCGGACCTTCGCCGCCATTTGATCCATAAGGGCATCGCTGCGCGGGTCATCGAACAGCTGGTCCCATTTAACTTCCGACCGGATCAACTCCAGCAGGTCGTGGGCGATCGCTTCCTGAGCGTCCTCGGGCAGTTGCTTCAGCTCTTCGAGAGCCTGATCGAGCGTCTTGGGCATGACACACACTCCTTCGTGGCACCCTAGCACTCACGGATCGCGGCTCCAACCGAGCCACGCCGACACGCCCCCTCACGCCCGCTCGATGCGGCAGTGGTAGCAGTTGTTGGACGCCGAGCGCACGTGGACGTAGACGACGCGCGGGTCGGCGAGCAGCGCCTCGGCGCGCACAGGGATCTCCGGCGTCGGCGTGACGCTGCCCGTGCCATGGACGATGCGGTCGTCGGCACCGTGGCACCGTAGCCACGCACGATGTAGGACGGGCTGTCGAGGAACGGCGGGATGCGGTCAGTGTCCCCGCCCCGCGGGCACGGCTCGCTATGCAGGGGCCCGACCTCGGCATAGGGCTGCAGCGCGGGGAACGGACGAAGCGCAAGCGTCAAGTACGGCTGACCGGGCTTGACGTCGGCGAGGCAGTGGCGGCACGGCAGGCCGCTCTCGGTGGCGACGCGATGCTCGGGCTTCTGGCCGTTGGCATCCGCGCCGCCCTCTCTCAGGCGCTCGACGATTGCGGTGTCGAGGGCAACGAACCGGATGGACATGACGGCATCCTTTTGGGCTGCGGTTGGAAAGCCCGTCAGCCCTCAGAGCCTGTCTCGGAGGTTTTCGTGTGGTTTCATTGCGCTCGAAGGGTCCAGATGGCAGG
>JANOJW010000206.1:0-1699 GCA_031418955.1 Hyphomicrobiales bacterium
GCATGACCGCCGTCAAGCTGATGACGCCCGAGCTGATCGCCACGCTCGCCGACCACGCTCAGGGCAATCCGCGTGCCCTCATGAACATCGCCGGCGAGCGATCATATAGGTGTCGAGGGCCTGCCGTGTGGTCGCGTGCACCGGCAAAAGCCGGCTCTTGTGGAACTTGCTCTCGCGAACGACGAGCCCGTCTGGGGTCACGTCGTCGAACCGCAACGCCAAGGCCTCGGCGATCGGCATGCCGGTCGCAGCGATGACGCCAAACAGCGTCGTATACATGATCGGCCTGATCGAGCCCGCCGGCTCGAGTACCGCCGCGGCGCCAAGCAATCGCGCGATCTCGTGAGGACTGTAAATGTAAGGCTGGCGGCGCCTGCGCTCGGATCGCCCGAATGCGTCCACCGCTGGAACCTGATGGCGTCGGTCTTCGGCGTGCATCGCCCGTGCGAACCGCCGCACCGCATGCAGTCGGTTCCGACGCTGCCCCGGCGAGGGCGCCCGACGCGACGAACCTTACTCGTGCTACTCATTCGAGACTTCCCTCTTGTTGCCATTGAGACAGCGAGGGAGGCCCCGAATTATGCGGAGCAGGGAAGCGGGTCCAGAACACTAAACTGTTGATAACAGGGCAGGTCTCAAATCGGTTGCAAGAGCACACCGCATAATCCTGCACTCCGCATAACTGCGCTTATGCGGTGCACCGCATAAGCGCAGGTGCGCCCACCGCTCGTGAACACGCCCATGCATCTGGGGACCTCGTGCCTGCTGGGCCATGCCGGCGCTCCTCTCGATCGGGATGATCGAGGGTAAGCACCGCTCCGGATCGCTGGCGACGAGCATCCTCTGCGGATGCGCCGCGACCGTTATCGAGCCAGCATGCCGGTACCTCCCGTAACGGGGCCGAGGAAGCGCAGCAGCGCGATGAGCGGTTCGGCACCATCACCGGTGAAGCGGTCGAGGAGCGATGCCGGCAGGCTGCCGTGTTCGACCGGCGGCATGAAAGCGGCCCGCGCGATCCGCCAAAACGGCGTTGCCGTAAAGCCGTCGCGCCACCATCTGCGCCAGCGCTCGACGGTGCGGCGATCGACGCTGACGACCTCCGCGAGCCGCTCCGTCCGTGAGCTCGTTGCGCCGTGCTGCAGGATCGCGATCAGCACGACGATTGTCGCGACATAGACCCGGCGACCCAGGAACCGCAGCGACGGCGGCGTCTCCCGTGACCGGCAGCCGTCGACCGCCCAGCAGAAGCTGAAGCGCCGGTCGTGCTCGGGGCCGAGACGGCGACTGACCGACTTGGGCCGGCCGCGCGGCTTGCGCGGATATGGCGCCAAGTGCAGCCGGCCGCCGCATTCGACGCAGCCCTCGACCCGGCAGGTGGCCGCAAGATCGCGATCGATGGTGAGCAGCAGCTCGTGGAATCTGGTATCGGCCAGCAAGGTTGCGTACAAAGACGACGTCCTCCTCAACGGGAAGGTTGACCCCAATGGCCAAGCCCGGACGCAACGATCGCTGTCCCTGCGGCAGCGGCAAGAAATACAAGCCGTGTTGCTTGACGAAAGACGAGGCCGCCGAGCGTGAACAGCTGGCCAAGACACAGCCGCCCGCGACGATCGCGCCACTGAGAAGCGTCAATCCTTGCGCGAGGTGCGCAAACTGCTGATCGGCAAGCTCGCTGGCAGCGATGGCTTCGACGACGACG
>JANOJW010000207.1:0-4720 GCA_031418955.1 Hyphomicrobiales bacterium
TGCGCATCCGCGTCATCGGGGGCACCGACAAGGTCGACCCCGAGCTGCTGGCGCTGATGGAGGAAGCGAAAACACTCACCGCGCTCAATACCGGCATCGACCTCGTGATCGCCTTCAACTACGGCTCGCGGGGTGAAATCACGCGCGCGGTGCGCCGCATCGCCGAGCGGGTCGAGCGCGGTGAGATCAAGGGCGCCGACATCGGCGAGGCGGATCTGTCAGGCCAGCTCGATACGGCCGGCATTCCCGATCCCGATCTGCTGATCCGCACCAGCGGCGAAGTGCGGCTGTCGAATTTCCTGCTTTGGCAGTGCGCCTACACCGAGTTCGTGTTCCTCGACATCCACTGGCCGGAGTTCGACCGCAGCTGGCTGGAGACGGCGATCAGCCAGTACCGCCGCCGCAGCCGCCGCTTCGGCGGCCTCGGCAACGGCGCCGCCCGATGACCGCGCCAACGCCCCGATCAACGAGGTTCAACTGTGGCCACTGACGCATCCGGCGCGCCCGGCCCGTCCACCGGGTTGCCACGCGACCTTGGACCCCGGCTGCTGTGGGGCCTCGTAATGGCCGCGGTGGCGCTGGGGCTGACCTGGAGCGGGGTGTGGCCGTTCGCGCTGCTGGTGCTCGGCGTGGCGCTGGTGGTCGGCTGGGAATGGGGCCGCATGGTGCGCAAGTCCGAGCGGGACATGATCCACGCCATCAGCGCCGTGGCGGTGATCATCGCCGCGTGGCTGACGCTGCGGGGGTATCTGGTGCCGGCGCTGCTGGCTCTGGCGGTGGGCGCGATCCTCGCCGCGTTGCTGGGCTTTGAGCATCTGGGCCGCATCTCGGCGCTGGGCGTGCTGTACGCCGGTTTGCCGGTGGTGGCGCTGATCTGGCTCAGGGCCGGCAAGCCACATGGACTTGCCGCTGTTCTGTTCCTGTTCGCGGTGGTGTGGGGCACCGACACCGGCGCCTATGCCGCCGGCCGCACTATCGGGGGCCCCAAGCTGATGCCCCGCTTCTCGCCCAACAAGACGTGGGCTGGACTCCTCGGCGGTGTCGGAACAAGCGTCGTGGTGGCCTATGTCACGGTGTGGCTGGTGCCGGAAGCCCAGGCGGCTTGGCTGGTGCCGGTGGCGATCGCACTCGCGGTGATTTCGCAGGCGGGCGACCTGATGGAATCGGCGTTGAAGCGGGGGCATGGCGTCAAGGACGCGAGCAGCCTCATTCCCGGCCATGGCGGCTTCATGGACCGGGTGGACGGGATGGTGTTTGCGGCGGTGGCGGCAGCGCTGCTCGGCGCGGCGGTCAACGTCCATCTGCCGGCCCGCGCTCTGTTGCTTGGATATTGAAATTGTTGCCCGGCGGCGCCGCCCGGGTCCGGTTCGCCTTGAAAGCGGCGTGCGCCTCGCGTACCTGACCCCGAGAGACTGGGTCACATGCGACCGGCGCGATCGACTGGCACGAGGATTGCTCCGCCAGGGCATCGTTACCGACCCGTTAACGGGGAGCTGATAAGGGCTTCCCGGCGTACATGCGTAACTCCACCGTGGGAGCGACCTCTTGGGCTTGATTTCGACCGTTCTGTGGTTCGCCATTCCGGCGCTCGTGCTGATTACTGTTGTAGTGTTCATCCACGAGCTCGGCCACTTCCTCGTCGCCCGCTGGTGCGGGGTGAAGGTGCAGACCTTTTCGATCGGATTCGGCAAGGAAATCGCAGGTTTTACCGACAAGCACGGCACCCGCTGGTGCTTCGCCCGTTGGCCGCTCGGCGGCTATGTCCGCTTCATGGACGACGAGAACGCGGCGAGCGTGCCCTCCAAGGAGGCGCTCCAAGGGCTCTCCGACGAGCAGCGGGCTGGCGCGTTCCAGACCAAGCCGCTCTGGCAGCGGTCCGCGGTGGTGCTGGCTGGACCCGTGTTCAATATCGTCTCGGCAGCACTCATCCTGATGCTCTCGGCCTTTATCCTCGGCGCACGCGACACCCCGTCGGTGATCGAGGAGGTGGAGGCGGGAAGCCCCGCAGCCCAGGCCGGACTTCGCTCGGGCGACCGGCTCACCGGCTTGAACGGCAGCGCCATAGCCTGGATTTCCGACGTCAACCGGGTGGTTGCACAAAGTGCCGGCGTACCACTCAAGCTGGAGTTCGAGCGGGACGGTCGCCGAACGACGGTCGATGTCACGCCGGCCGCGCGTCCGATCAAGGATCCGGTCGGCAACAATGCCGCCATCGGCGATATCGGTCTCAGGGGCGATCCACCCGCGACCATTGGCGAGGTCCAGGTCGGCAGCCCGGCCGCCGCCGCGGGCTTGCAGGCTGGCGACCGCATCACCGCGATCGGCGGACAGCCGACGAGCCGGTTCTCCGACCTGCAGCGCATCGTCAGCCGCAGCCCGGCCAAGCCACTCGACTTCTCGATCGACCGGGGTGGCCAGCCCCTGGTGCTGGCCATCACGCCGCGCCTCGACAAGCGCACCGACGATGCCGGCAAGGTCGTCGAGCGCGGCCTGATCGGTGTCGGCCCGGAGCGCGGCGGCGTTCAGCGCCGCTACGGCCCCGTCGAGGCGGTCGGTCATGGCCTCTCCGAGACGGCGAACTTCTGCTGGCAGGTGATCAAAGGGCTGCCCCGGATCCCTGCGGCCATCGCCAATGTATTCCGCTTCAAGCCACAGAGCGACATCGGCGGCCCCGGCGCCATTGTCGAGATGACCAGCCACGCGGCCAAGAGCGGCGTCCAGAGCTTCATCGGTTGGATCGCCGTGTTCTCGGTCATCCTCGGCATTATGAACCTGCTGCCGATCCCACTTCTGGACGGTGGTCACCTCGTCTTCTACGCGCTGGAGGCGATCCGCGGCCGCCCGCTCGACGAGCGCTTGCAGGAGTGGGCCTTCAAGATCGGCATCGTGATGATCGCGACCTTGATGTCGGCCGCCTTCATCGGCGATGCCACGCGCTACGTCTGGCGCTATCTGGGCGCCGGCTGAACCGGGTTTTGACTGATTCGGTCAGCCTCATTTTGAAGCGCAATGGGGCATTCTTGCCACTTCCGCGAGGAGGTCTGAACCGTTAAGAATCGCGCTCGTTCGCATGCCGTGATTTGCGGGTGTAGCGCTCGGTTGCGCGTAACCGGCTGATTTGGGAATGCGATGCGCAGCCGAGGCCGCCGTCTGAAGTGGTCCGGTCGAGCGACGAAACAGCGGTCTGACGCCGGCAGGCACGCTGTAGTTGGGGGAATGCGGCGAACCGAAAGGCAGACGTCGAGAATGCCAAAGTTTCGGAAATGGGGGGCGGGAACGTTCGGCCGGCTGATGCTGGCGACGGTTCTGACCGCGTGCTCGATCGGCGCTTCCGTGCCGGTGGGGTCGGGTTCCGGCGCGGCGTTCGCGCAGGACGCGCGCGTGCGTGATATCCAGGTCAGCGGCAATCGCCGTGTCGAGCCGGAGACGGTACGCTCCTATCTGAAATTCTCGGTTGGCGACACGTTCGACGGCGGCAAGGCCGACGCGTCGATCCGCGCGCTGTTCGCGACCGGCCTGTTCTCCGACGTGCAGATCAACCGCCAGGGCGCCACAGTGCTGGTGCGGGTGGTCGAGAACCCGGTGATCGCGCAGGTTGCCTTCGAGGGCAACTACCAGGTCGACAAGCCCACGCTCGAGGGCGAGGTGCAGCTGAAGCCGCGCTCCGTCTATACCCGCGCCAAGGTGCAGGCCGACGTCCAGCGCATCCTCGACGTCTATCGCCGCCAGGGCCGCTTCGCGGCGTCCGTCGAGCCCAAGCTGATCGAACTCGACCAGAACCGCGTCAATCTCGTGTTCGAAATCAACGAGGGTGGGGCGACCAAGGTCAAGAGCATCCAGTTCCTCGGCAACCGCGCGTTCTCGGACGGGCAACTGCGCGACGTCATCACCACGACGCAGCAAGGCTGGTTCGATTTTCTGAAGAACGCCTCGTTCTACGATCCCGACCGCCTCGCGCTCGATCGCGAGCTGCTGCGCCAGTATTACCTGAAGAACGGCTATGCGGACGCTCGCATCGTGTCGGCCAGCGCCGATCTCGATCGCGACGGCACCGGCTTCTTCATCACCTTCGTGGTGGAGGAGGGCGAGGTTTACCGCTTCGGCGACATCCGCATCGAGTCGGCACTCTCCGGCGTCAACCCGGCCGCGCTGGCCGGCGAGGTGCTGACCAAGAAGGGCGACATCTACAACGCCGCCGACATCGACAAGTCGTCGGAGCGCATCACGCTTGCCGTCTCCGAGCAGGGCTACGCCTTTGCGCGGGTCCGGCCGCGCGCCGATCGCGACGCCGTCGGCCGCATGATCTCGATCGTCTACGCCATCGACGAAGGTCCGCGGATCTACATCGAGCGCATCAACATCGTCGGCAACACCCGCACGCGTGATCACGTCATCCGCCGCGAATTCCGCCTGGCCGAAGGTGACGCCTTCAACCCGCTGCTGGTCGATCGCGCCAAGAAGCGCCTGCAGAGCCTCGGCTTCTTCAAGGGTGTGGAGGTCAAGCGTCGCCAAGGCTCGGCCCCGGACCGCGTGATCCTGGACGTCGATGTGCTGGAGCAGCCAACGGGTGAGCTGTCGTTCGGCGCCGGCTTCTCGACCAGCGAGGGCGTGATCGGCGACATCAGCTTGAGCGAGCGCAACCTGCTCGGCAACGGCCAGTTCATTCGCCTGCGGCTGTCGGGCTCCATCGAGCGCCTGCAGGTGGACCTGTCGTTCACCG
>JANOJW010000208.1:0-5115 GCA_031418955.1 Hyphomicrobiales bacterium
GAGCAGACCGTCAACCGCGGCGGCGGCGCGATCTGGTCGGTGCCGCAGATCGAGGACGTGGCGAAGGCCGCCAAGAAGCACGGCATCATCGTGCACCAAGACCGCGCTCGGCCTCATCAACCGCTTCGAAGGTCTGCCCAACCTCAAGGGGCTGATGGAGGCGGTGGGGTAACAACGAAGCGCGCGAGCCTTCAGCGCTTTGCAGCCTTCAGGGCGGCGATCGCTTCGGCGAGGACCTTTCCGGCCGTGTCGATCTCGGCGCGGGAGACGTCCATGTGCGTCACCGCGCGGATCATGCCGCCGTAGGTAGTGCCCATGCGCACGCCGCGGCGGAGCATTTCCTCGAAGAGATCCTTCGAGGTGATGCCAAGCGCGGTCGGGTCGAAGAACACGATGTTGCTTTCGATCTTTGGCGCAAACAGCGTGAGGCCCGGCACGGCTGAGATGTGCTCGCCGAGGCGGCGGGCGTTGGCGTGGTCCTCGGCCAGCTTCTCGAGGTTATGGTCGAGCGCATAGAGGCCGGCGGCCGCGATGATGCCCGACTGGCGCATGGCGCCGCCGAGGCGATGCTTCCAGCGCCAGGCTTCGTCGATGAAGGACTTGGAGCCCGCGAGCACGCCGCCGATCGGACAGCCCAGGCCCTTGGAGAGATCGACCCAGACCGTGTCGACGGATTTCGTCATCTGCTTGGCGGGCACGCCCGAGCCGACCACGGCATTGAGGATCCGCGCGCCGTCCATGTGCACGATGATGCCGTGCTTCTTGGCGGACTTCGCCACGTCCTCGATCTGCGGCACCGACCAGATGGCGCCGCCGCCGCGGTTGACGGTCTGCTCGATGACCACGACCTTGGACACGGGATTGTGCCGGTTGTCGCCGGTGCGGACTGCGGCCTCCACGTCACGGCCGGTGAAAATGCCCTTGTCGCTCGGGATGTTCAATGTCTGCGCGCCGGCGAGCACCGAGGCACCGCCGCCCTCGGACGTGAACACATGCGTCTCTCTCGCGCCGATGATCTCGTCGCCGGGACGGCAGTGCACCAGCATCGCAATCTGGTTGCACATGGTGCCGGAGGGGAGAAACATCGCCGCCTCCTTGCCGAGCAGGTCGGCCGTGCGCTCCTGCAGCCTGTTGGTGGTCGGATCCTCGCCGCGCTGCTCGTCGCCGACCTCGGCCTCGGCCATGGCGCGGCGCATGCCGGGCGAGGGCTTCGTCTGCGTGTCGCTGTAGAGATCGATCAGGCGGTTGGTCGACGGTTGGGGCGCCATTGGTGGCCTCCGGGCGTGAGAGTTGGAGCGGCTGCGACCGGCGACGCTACGGCACGTCATCGAGGATGATGCCGGCGCCGCGATAGCCGCCGTCGACGGCGATGATCTCGCCGGTGACGTAGCTCGACTGGCCCTCGTCGAGCAGGAAGTGGATCACGCTGGCGATCTCGTCGGGCTCCGAGTAGCGCTTCATCGGAATATAGCGGTGGTAGAGGGCGCGATCGGCGGCGGTGTGGATCGCCTTGACCATCGGGGTCTCGACGGGGCCCGGCGCCACGGCGTTGACGCGGATCTTGAAGGGCGCGAGGTCGTTCGCCATCACCTGGGTCAGCGTGACGACCGCGCCCTTGGAGGCGCCATAGGCTGCCCGCCCCTTCGAGCCGCGAAGGCCAGAGATCGAGGCGATGTTGACGATGGCGCCGCCGCCGTGGTCGAGCATGTGGCGCGCCGCCGCCCGGCCGACGAGGAAGGTGCCGGCGACGTTGACGTCCATGATCTTGCGGAACAGATCGACGGGCGTGTCGAGCACGTGCCTGTCCGCCGCGATCCCGGCTGAATTGACGACGCCGGTGACGCCGCCGTGGGTCTCGACGGTGTCCTTGATTGCGCGATCGACGGCCTTCTCGTTGGTGACGTCGACGGCGAGAAAGCTCGCGGCCTTTTGTTTGCCGTGCGCGGTCCTGACGTCGGCGAGCGCCTTTTCGCTGAGATCGAGGAAGGCGACGGCCCAGCCTTTTTCCAGTAGCAGCTCGGCGGTCGCACGCCCGATGCCAGAGCCCGCACCCGTCACGATCGCCACGTGTTTTGCCGATTTGCCCGTCTTCGCTGGCGACTTGTTTACAGGCGTCTTGTTTACAGACGACTTGTGTACAGGCGTTTGGGCCACCCGTGCCTCCTCGTTGACTTGGCCGTTTGCAATGGTTCTACGACCAAGCGATGGGGCCACGCAAATGTCTCGCGCGAGAGTGTCGCCCGTTGGTCGGAGTGAGCCGACCCATGCCAAGAGATCATGCACGACGTTCGAACCGGCGAAGTCCGACACGCCGCAACCGCTGGCGCTTGCCGTTGTCGGACTTCGCGGGAGCCAGCGCTGTACTTGGCTGCACCATCCGTGGCCCGCTCACTCCGACCCACGGGCGGTACTTGCCTGGGCGCGATGGGTCATCGATAAGCGTCGGAATTCTTGTGTCGGAGGAGACTGGAGCGAATGCAGTTGACCGGACTGGAACGCCGGGCCGGCCTGGTGCGGGTCGTGTTGCTGCCGGTGCTGGCGGCACTCGTGTTCCTGTCGGTGCAGGCGTTCCGCAAGCCGGTTCGGCCGCCGCAGCTCGACGAGTTCTATTACCTGACGATCGCGCGCGATCTAGGCCTGCACGGCACCTTCACCAACGGCACCTTCAAGCGCGGACCGTTCCACACGGCGCCGGGGCCCGAGCATGCGGGCGACGAGGCGGCGGAGTGGGCGCGACCGGGACGGTTCTTCGCGCCGGTGTACCCCATGCTGGTCTACGCGGTCGGGCGTGTCGATGGCAGGGTTGCGACCGCGGTCCGCTGCCATGTCAAGGCGATGCAGTTGCCCGAGCAGCGATCGTGTCCCAACACGCTGGCGTCGCTGGTCGCCGTCAATGTCGTGCTGTGGACGATCGCGCTGTGGGCGGTGTTCGAGATGGCGCGGCTGCTGACGCGGTCTGAGACGGTCGCCTGGCTTGCCATGATCATCGCGCTGGCGTCGGGCGAGCCCGGCTACTATGCACGCACCTACCTGAGCGAGACCGCGACGGTGCCGGCGTTCCTGCTGTTCATGCTGCTGGCGATGCGGGCGGTCGACAGCGGGCGCGTTGCGACCTATGCGGGGGCTGGAGCAGCACTCGGCATCGCGGCCTTGAGCCGGCCGGCGTACGCCTATCTGTTCTATCTGGTGGGGCCAGGTCTGCTGCTCCTGTCGCTGTTGGCGCGGCGCAGGTGGCCAGCGTTGCTGGAGCCGCGCGCGGCGATGGCGTTCGGGTTGGCGACGCTCGCGGTGCTGGCGCCGTGGATGCTCCGCAACCAGATGCAGTTCGGCGATCCGTCGCTGTCACGCGGCTATGCCGAGGTGATCCTGCTGCAGCGCGTGTCCTACAATCGCATGTCGGTCGCGGAGTGGTTCGTCGCGTGGATCCACTGGCTGCCCGATTTCGGCGACGAGATCACCAAGCGGATTTTCCCCGCGCGACTGTATGAGCTGCTCGGCTGGTCGCATCCAGCCAACTATTATCTCGATGCGGAGGCGCGCGACGGGGCGTTCCGGGCGCAGGTGCTGCGCGAGGCCGGCAGCGAGAGCGCGATGCTGGGGCACTTGTACAAGCGCTATCTAATCGGCGACCTGCCCCGCCACATCATGGTGAGCCTGCCGCTGACGATGCGAGGGCTGGGCGTCGCCAAGTATCTGTCGGTCGCGGGCGTGCTGCTCGCCTGGCCCGCGATGCGGATGCTGGCCCGACGCGGGCGGCTCGCGCTGTTCCTCGCCATGGCGCTGCCGCCGCTGCTGATGGCAGCCTTGCACGGCTTCGTGTCGGTCAACATCGAGCGCTACAACCTGCCGATGATCGCGGTGTACGCGATCGTTGTGGCGGTGATGCTGGTCGCGTGGTGGGAGCGTTGGCGGGGGGCCAGCGTCACGGGGAGCAGTGAGCCTGGCGAAGAAGGAGTCGGCGGCAGTGCGCCAGCGGTCGGGGTAGGCGCGCAGGGCGTGGCCGTCGCCGGGGACGGCCTGAGAGATTATTCAAGATCGCGCGCCACGCGAAATCCAATCAATGCGTTTCTGCCGCCCGGATTCCATGATCCGCGATTGGCTGAGCGTATCAGATTCGAACCTCTCCCCCAAGCGCCACCGCGCGTGCACCTCGTATTGGCTGGATGCGGACCTTCTAGCCACGCTCGTCCGTCGTCGGGCGCGCCAGCATAACTATCGTGCCAGAGGTCTTCCAGCCACTCCCATACGTTGCCATGCATGTCGTGAAGTCCAAACGCGTTCGGCGGAAATGATCCGCACGGGGCCGCGTGTTTATTGTCCCACTTGCTCCTGCAACCGTCGCAATTCGCATTTCCAATTCCAACCTCATCGCCCCAAGGGTAGGCCGTTGCGGTGCCACTCCGTGCTGCATATTCCCACTCTGCCTCGGAGAGCAGCCGATACGATTTGCCAGTCTTTTTAGACAGCCACTCGACATACGCTCTGGCATCGTGCCATCCAACATCGACTACTGGGTAGCCAAGCCTACGCTCCGGATGCGACGACGGTCGATGATTACATCCTCCGGCAGCGAAACATGCGTCCCATTCTTCAAACTTCAGCTCGAAACGCCCTACGGCGAAACGTCGTCCAATCTTAACGACACGCCGCGGAGATTCTACTTTTGCATACCGCCCCGCTTCAGTTGGCGGAGACCCCATTACAAACTGACCAGCTGGTATAACAACCATTTCCGGACAGATACTGCATTCCTTGAATGCCTTACCCAGCCCCAAATGCCCCTCATCGGACCGTGAAAGGATTTGCGGCCAAATTGCATCGACCAGCTGAGATTTCCGGTATTCGAATGAATCTTTGTGGTCTGCAGCAATATATAGAACGCCAATGAGCGCAAGAAGACCAGTGGCCGTCACTCCGCTCAGGATTTTGCTCAAGCGCCGCCGCCGCGTTACTGCATGCCTTTCACTCGTTTCAATGTAACCAATTTGCAGCGCGGTAGGATCCGTTGAATCTTTCGGCTTGTTCGCCAGCCATTGCTTGGCTTCAAGCAACTCAGCGGGTCGCAGCAAGAGCTCGTCAGGCCTTCCTCGTTGGTGCCAGCGGGCAGCGGAGTCG
>JANOJW010000209.1:0-9542 GCA_031418955.1 Hyphomicrobiales bacterium
GGCTCCGCGTCGTCTGCTACCCGACCTGCACGCGCCGCACGCTCACCGCGCGGCAGGCACCGACCAGCTCTGGTCCTCGTAGCCCGACGCGAACACGCGGTTGGACTGCGCCGGGTTGCGGTTGACGAACGGGCGGCCGTACAGCGGGTGGCGCAAGCTGCGCACTTCGTGCTCGATGGTGAACAGCAGCTTGCCGGTGTCGAGGCAGACGATGTCCTTGAACCGGTACTGGTGCTGGTCGTCCTCCTGGCTGACGAGGCCACGCTGGCCGAGCTTCTTGTAGGGTCCGGAGAAGTCGGCGATGTAGATCGCGACGTGATGGCCGTCGAAGGCTGGCTGTGCCGTGTCGCACTCGCGATAGACGAGTTCCTGGTCGGCGCCGACGCAGGCATGCGCGGCCGCGACCCCGCCGCTCTCCTTGACGCATGCGGGCGTGCCGACGATCTCGCGATAGAAGCGGGCGATGCCGGCAGCGGTGCCGCGCGGGGCCTCGAACTCGACGTAGGGCACACCGAGCATCATGCGGCCAAAGCGCGGGCCCGGCTCGAACACCCTCATGTGGTTGCCCCACGGGCAGGTGACGGCGACGCAGCCGGCCATCGCTTCGAACGCGAACCGCGTGTTGGCGAGCGGCTCGCGCACCATCTCGAGGCGGGCGAGCAGCGCCTTGTGATCGGGAATGACGAGGCCGGTGTGGCCGCGCACGACCTGCGGCTGGCCGGCCGGCAGGTGGAACTGGCTGCGGCCGACGTTGATCCACATGTTGGTGACGCCGGTCATCAGGTAGGGATCACGCGTCAGCCCTAGACCCGACACGTAGAACAGCGTCGCCAGGTGCTGGTCGGGCACGCGGGTGTTGACATGCTCGAGGCCGACGATGTTGCCGAGATCCTCGATCGTGCGATCAAAGCGGGGCTTGTCCTGCATGGGCGGTTCCTGGTGCGACGGGCGCTGACGACAACGGGGGTGGGATCACCAGCATCACTCCAACCGCCGCTAAGGGCAATGGGTGAATGTCGCCCCCGCCCTCAATTCATCCTGAGCGCCAGCAGGTGGCTCTTGTCGGGCTTCAGCTCGCCACGCTCGACGCGCTTGACGATGTCGGTCAGCGCCGCGTTCGCCGGCGTTGCCAGCCCCACATCCTTCGCCTTGCCGCAGATGAAGCCGTTCAGCTGCTCGATCTCGGTGCGCCGGCCCTTCATCATGTCCTGGCCCATCGACGGGCGATGCTCGCCGCCGCCCTTTTTGACCTCGGCTAGCCGGTGCTCGTCGTAGAGCGCGCGCGCCTTCGCGTCGCCCTCGCCGGCCTTCGCGATGATCTCGGGATCGAGGTGCAGCACCTCCTCGAGCTTGTAGCCGAGCGCCTGGCCGACGCGGATCGCCTCGCTGCCGAGCCGCGCGGTGAAGGCGCGCAAGCCGTCGTGCACGAGGATGTCCTTGTTGATCATGGCGGTCGCCGCCGACACGCCGTTGCCCATGGCGTTGGTGACGAGCTTTGACCAGCGCTCGCCCCACAGGTTGTCGGTGGTTTTGGCTGAGTCCGACAGCGCGACCAGCCGGGTTACTTCCTTCGCGCGGTCGGTGATGCGGCCATGCACCTCGCCGGCGCGGAAGACCACATGGTCCGGCCCCTTCTTACCCGAGGCGCGGCGCACGTGGGCTGGCTCACACAGCTCCACCGTGATCGACGAGGCGATGCAGCCAAGTGTCTTGCCCCAGCCGACGATGCCGGCAATCGTCTCCTCGTTGATGCAGTTCTGCAGCGACACGCAGTAGCCCGCCGGCGCCATGTATTGGCGGACCATGTGCGTCGCCCACGCCGTGTCGTAGGCTTTGGTCGCGATGAACACGACGTCGAACGGGTTCTCCTTCGCCACGCCCTGCAGCTCGGTGACGTGCAGCGCCTTCACCGGCACGGTGAACTCCGGCACGTCCTTGATGTGGCTGATCTTGAGGCCCTTTTTCTTCATCGCCTCGACGTTCTCGGGCCAGAAATCGACGAATGTGACATCCTCGCCCGCCCGCGCCATGTGCGCGCCCGCGTAGCCCCCGACAGCCCCCGTTCCGATAATGGCGATACGCTGGCCCATGTCGCTCTCCTCATGCCCGCTACCCCGCAAATGTGACCACGATCGCAGCGCCGACACAAGCCCGCCACCAGCGGCTGTATAGTGGCGCATCCACCTGGAGGGAGGCGGAGATGACGCTCGCCGTCGGACAGCAATGGACCTACCGCGCGCCGCCCGAGATCGCGGCTTCGCGCCTGATCGTCGGCGCCATCCTCGTCTTCGAGGGAGCCGAGCGCATAATCTGCCTCTCGGTCATCGGCGCCCTGCAAACCAATCCGGGCGGCGAGGTGGCGGTGGTGACGATCCCGTTCCTGCCGATGACGGAAAGCGCCGTGCGCGCCACCTTCGTTGCCCTGGAAGGCGCTGCCACCGTCGCCGACGGCTTTGCCGAGCACTTCGAGGCCTGGCATGGCGACGAACGGGGCTTGAGCTACTTCACCGTGCCGTTCGAGGGCTCCCTCGACCGCATGATCGCCCTGCAGATGTCCCAGATCGTCGGCAGCCGGCAGTAGCCCTGCCCGCAGCGCCGGCTTCTTGAGGCCATGAAAGTGCGCTAGTTGTTCCGGGCCCACCGGAAGGCGCGCGCGCCGGATGCGGGTCGGTATCTGAAGGCGCACGCGCCGGATGCTTGTGGGCATCTGAAGGCGCACGCGCCGGATGCTTGTGGGCATCTGAAGGCGCCAGAAAGAGGACCCTCCCGCCATGCTCGAAAGTTGGCAGATCGCCGCGCTTGCCGTGACCTACATCGGCGCGCTGTTTGCGATCGCCTGGGCCGGCGACCGCTTTTACCGCCCGCGCCAGGACAGCGCCGGTCGCCCGGTCATTTACGCACTCTCTCTCGCCGTCTACTGCACCTCGTGGACGTTCTTTGGCAGTGTCGGTCTGGCGGCAGCGACCGGCTACGACTTCATCCCGATCTATCTGGGCCCGATCTTCGTGTTCGTGTTCGGCACGCCGCTCCTGCTCCGCATCGTGCGGCTCGCCAAGAGCCAGAACATCACCTCGGTCGCCGACTTCATGGCCGCGCGCTACGGCAAGAGCCCAGCCGTCGCCGCCCTGGTCACGGCGGTCGCCGTGTTCGGCGTCATGCCCTACATCGCGCTGCAGCTGAAAGCCGTGGCCGTCTCCGTCGATACCTTGCTCGGCGCGAGCCCGCTGTCGGGCCTTGGCATCAGCACCTGGTTTGGCATCGATACCGCGTTCGTCGTCGCGCTCGGCCTTGCCGTGTTTGCCGTGCTGTTCGGCACCCGCCATATCGACGCCACCGAGCACCAGGACGGCCTGGTGCTCGCCATCGCGGCGGAATCGATCGTCAAGCTCGCGGCCTTCCTGATCGTCGGCCTCTACGTCGTGTTTGGCATGCTCGGCGGCATCGGCGCGATCTATTCGAAGCTGCATGACACCGCGGCGCTGCAGGCCGTCTTCGGCCGCGGCCTCAACGGCGGCGCATGGATGACCATGACGCTGCTGTCGACGATCTGCATCGTGCTGTTGCCGCGCCAGTTTCACGTCACCGTGGTCGAGAACAAATCCGAGCACGAGCTTCGCCGCGCGTCCTGGTTGTTTCCGCTCTATCTGGTGTTGATCAATATCTTCGTCGTGCCAATCGCCATGGCCGGCCTGCTGATGCTTCCGCCGAGTGCAGCCGGCGACATGTACGTCCTGGCGCTGCCATTGAAGGCTGAGGCGCAGACCATCGCAGTCCTGACCTTCCTCGGCGGCCTGTCGGCGGCGACCGCCATGGTGATCGTCGAGTCAGTGGCGCTCGCCATCATGATCTCCAATAGCTTCGTCGTGCCCTGGATGGTGCGCCGGCAGATGCTGTCGAGTGCGCCCGGCGAGGACGTCGCCCATATCCTGCTGCGCATACGCCGCGTCGCGATCTTCGCCATCCTGCTGCTCGGCTACCTCGTCTATCGCGCGCTCGGCCAGGCGCAGGGTCTCGCTGCGATCGGGCTGATCGCGTTCGCGGCCATCGCGCAGTTGGCGCCGGCCTTTTTCGGCGGGCTGTTCTGGCGCCGGGCAACGGCCCGCGGCGCCATCGCCGGCATCGTCGTCGGTACGGTGCTCTGGGCCTACACGCTGCTGCTGCCATGGATCGGCAAGGCTGGCTGGCTGCCGATGAGCCTCATCGAGGACGGTCCGTTCGGCATCGGCCTGCTGAAGCCGCAAGCCCTGCTCTACCTGAAGTTCGAGCCGCTGACCCATGGCGTGCTGTTGAGCCTGCTCGGCAACCTCACCGCCTACATCTTCGTCTCGCTGCTGCGCATCCCCGAGCCCGTGGAACGCATGCAGGCGCGCATCTTCGTGCAGGACGACCTGTCTCGCCCCGCCCAAACGCCGGCCTTCCGCCTCTGGCGCACCTCGACCACCGTCGGCGACCTCCAGCAGGCGGCGGGCCGCTATCTCGGTCACGAACGCGCCCAGCGCTCGTTCGACGAGTTTGCCCGAGGCCGCAGCATACGCCTTTCGCAGGACCAGGAAGCCGACGTCGCGATCATCCGCTTCACCGAGCGCCTGCTCACCAGCGCCGTGGGTGCTGCGTCGGCCCGCCTCGTCCTGTCGCTACTGGTCAAGCGGTCGGACGTTAAGCGCGGCGAGCTCCCGGACCAATCGGCGCTGCGGCTGCTCGACGATGCGACCGAAGCGATCCAGCACAGCCGTGACCTCCTGCAGTCGGCGCTCGACCAGGTGCGGCACGGTCTCTCCGTATTCGATGCCGACATGCATCTCGTGTGCTGGAACCGCCAGTTCCGCGAGTTGCTCGACCTGCCGACCGACTTTGGACGCGTCGGCATGCCGCTCGAGCGCATCCTGCGGCACTGTGCCGAGCGCGGCGACTTCGGCCCGGGCCCGATCGACAGAAGCGTCGGCGATCGACTGACCAAGCTCGCCATCACCAGCGAAGTGTTCCAGGAGCGCTTCGGCGGCCGGATCCTGGAGATCCGCACCTCGCCGATGCCACAAGGCGGTATCGTCACCACCTACTCCGACATCACCGAGCGGGTCGAGGCGGCGGCAGCTCTCGAGCGCGCCAAACAGACGCTCGAGCGCAACGTCGCTGAGCGCACAACCCAGCTCGTCGACGCCAACAACGCGCTGGAGATCGCCCGCGCCAAGGCCGACGGCGCCAATCAGGACAAGACGAGGTTTCTGGCGGCCGCGAGCCACGACATCCTGCAGCCGCTCAACGCCGCGCGCCTTTACGCCTCGAGCCTGTCGGAGCGCCAGCCGGCCGGTGTCGAAGGCCAACTCGCTCGCAACGTCGACAGCGCGCTCGAAGCCGTCGAGGACATCATCGGCGCGCTGCTCGATATCTCCCGCCTCGATGCAGGTCAGCTCAAGCCCGACATGGCGGCCGTGTCGATCGCCGAGCTCGTGCAGCAGGTCGCCGTAGAATTCGAGCCGATGGCGCGCCAGAAGGGGCTCGACCTGCGCTTCGTACCGACCGGCCTGTGGGTGATGTCGGACCGCCGGATGCTGCGACGCGTGCTGCAGAACCTCGTGTCGAATGCTCTCAAATACACCCGCACCGGCAGGGTGCTGATCGGGTGCCGGCGCGCGGGCGACGCCGTCGATCTGGTCGTCGTCGATACGGGTCCCGGCATTCCGCAGTCGAAACAGGCGCTGATCTTCAAGGAGTTCCACCGTCTCGAGGAGACGGCCGCCGAGGTCCAGGGGCTGGGCCTGGGGCTTTCGATCGTGGAGCGCATCTGCCGCATGCTCGACGTGCCGATTGTGGTCCGCTCGGCGCCGGGCCGCGGCACCTCGTTCAGTGTCCGCCTGCCGCGTGCCGCTACCGGCATCAGTGCGCGCCGGCTGGAAGCACCGCTCCCGCTTGCCGGTGATCTGGGCGGCTTGATCGTGCTGGCGATCGACAACGAGCGTCAGGTGTTGGACGGCATGAAGACACTACTCGGCGGCTGGGGCGTCACCATCCTGCTGGCAACGTCGGCCGACGACGCCGTGGACGTGCTCAGCGCGGCCCGCGTGCGCCCCGATGTAATCCTCGCCGATTATCACCTCGACGACGGCGCCACCGGCCTGCAAGCCGTCGACCGCATTCGCTCAGCGATCGGCGTAGCCGTTCCCGCTACCATCATCACGGCCGATTATTCAGCCGAGGTGCAGCAGGAGATCCGGCGGGCCGGCCTCGCCCAACTCCGCAAACCTTTGAAGGCCGCTATGCTGCGCGCCTTGCTGTCACAGCACGCCCTCCGCCGCACCGCCGCCGAGTGAGCGGTTCACTCCGCAGCCATTAAACGCGAGGGCGGGGTGAAGCCCTTCGGCAGCCCGGCGCGCAAAATCGTCCCGTAGAAATTCTCGTTCGGCAGCGCGGCCTCCGCGATCTCGCGGGCTGCGCGGTACTTCTCGAGATCGACGCCGGTCTTGAGGCCCTCCTTCTCGAGCAGGAACACGAGATCCTCCATCACGATGTTCCCCGACGCGCCCGGCGCAAACGGGCAGCCGCCCAAGCCGCCGGTAGAGGCGTCGAAGCCTGCAGCCCCCGCCTCGAGCGCCGCATAGACGTTGGCGAGGCCAAGCCCGCGCGTATCGTGGAAATGCGAGTACACGGGCTTCCCACCGGCGAGCCGCACCGCATGCGTGAAGAGATAGCTGATCTCGCTCGGCGCTGCGTATCCAACGGTATCGGCAAGCGTGATCTCGTCGGCCCCGAGCGTCAGGTAGCGATCGACGAAGCTGAGCACGCGGTCGGGGTCGACGCGGCCTTCGATGGTGCAGCCAAACGAGGTCGCCAGGCAGCCCTGGATCTTGATGTCCCGCCACTCGGGTTTCTCTTTGCGTAGCGCCACCACGTTCTCGAACTCGGCAAACGAGGCGTCGGTCGACTTGCGCACGTTCGACTGGTTGTGCCCCTCCGACACCGACAGCACGAAGTTGACGTTGCGCACGCCGGCCGCCAGCATGTTCTCGGCACCCTTGCGATTGGGCGCCAGTGCGGCGATCTTCGGTCCGTTCGGCCCCTTGATGGCGAGTGCCTGGCGGGCAACGTCTGCGGCATCCGCGAACTGCGCAATGACCTTCGCGGGAACGAAGTTGGTGATCTCGATCTCCGGCACGCCTGCCGCAGCCACCGCCTTCGCCCAGGCGATCTTGGTTTCGGTCGGCACGAACGACTTCGCGAGCTGCAGGCCGTCGCGCAAGCCCACCTCGCGCACGATGATGTCGGGTTTGGACATGGGGGGCCTCCTCAATCGGGTCGTCGCGATCCTATCAGGCTTCAATGCCTCCAAATCCGGGCAGGTGCAAGGGGCAGGACTGAGCCCGCATCATGCCGGCAAGGGATCAGCTCGGCCATGCCGCTTGCTCTAACGCTACTGCCCCTTGTACGCGGGCTTCCGCTTCTCGTTGAAGGCGTTGATGCCCTCCTGCCGGTCTTGCGTGACGACCGTCCGGTTGTAGGCCTCGATCTCGAACGCATAGCCCGACGCGCGGTCGACGTCCGCCGCCTTGTCGAGCGCCTTCTTGGCCTGCCGTACCGACACCGGCGCATTGGCCGCGATCCGGCGCGCCGTCGCCATCACCTCGTCCATCAGCTTGGGGCCGGTCACGACCTTGTTGACCATGCCCCACTCGAGCGCCTCGGCCGCTGTGATCGGCGTCCCCGTGAGAATGATCTCCTTGGCGCGGCGCACGCCGACTGCACGCGGCAGGTTCTGCGTACCCGCCGCCCCCGGCATGATGCCGAGCGTGACCTCGGTCAGCGCGAACTTCGCGTGTTCCGCCGCATAGACGAAGTCGCAGGCGAGCGCGATCTCCATGCCGCCGGCATAGGCTGCGCCGTTGATCGCCGCGATCACCGGGATCGGGCAGTCGTGCAGGGCACGCACCATCTGCTCGATGATCGCGTGCTGCTGGCGCCAGGTTTCGTCCGACATGCCCCGGCGCTCCTTGAGATCGCCGCCCGAGCAGAACGCCTGGTCGCCCGTGCCGGTCATCACCAGGCAGAACGCCACGTTCGGGTCGATGTAGAACTGCTGGAAGCAGTCGCGCAGATCCGTCATCATCTGCGTGTTCATGGCATTGCGCACGTCGGGCCGGTTCAAGGTGATCACACCGATCTTCTCGGCATTGATCTCGAACTTCAGCGTGGCGAACTCGGTGCGGAGCTTGAGCATCTGAGGTCTCGTGTTTGGGCGGAGGTCGCGTAGACGATAGGGTGCGGCTGCCGCCGGGCGCAATAGGCCGCGGCGTATACCTATCGGCTTGCGTCCGAAGGATCGGCGGCCGTATTGCGCCAATCTAGAATTCCGTACGTGCGTCCGGCGTAATATGGTCGCATTCCCGCCGCGCGCGATCCCTGGCTCTGTGCCGCGCGACCTATTGCGCCCTACGGCAGCTGTAGGCAGGCCGTTGGCATTGATATCGAGGACCGGCCCGTGAACCTTTCGACCACACTGCGAACCATCGCCCGCCAATACCCAGACCGCCCGGCCATCACAGAAGAGGGTGTGACGCTCAGCTATGCTGCCTTCGAGGACCACGTGCAGCGCATCGCCGGCGCATTGAGAGCCCGCCTCGGCATTGCATCTGGCGATCGCGTCGGACTGTGGATGGAGAACGGCATCGAGGTGTTGCCGCTGCTCTACGGCATCTGGCGGGCCGGCGCGACGGCGGTGCCGATCAACAACAAGCTGCACCCCAAAGAACTCGCCTGGATCCTCGAGAACGCGAGCGCCAAAGCCTGCTTCGTGTCGCCCCATCAGGCCGAGCGCCTGTCGGAACTCGGCCCCGGCGACATCGCAATGCCGGTCATCGTCACCGGCTCACGCGACTACGCGGGGTTGATCGCGCACGAACCCATCGCCGGCGTCCCGCACGATGCAGTGCAAGCCGCCTGGCTGTTTTACACCAGCGGCACCACCGGCCGGCCGAAGGGAGCCGTGCTCACGCATCGCAACCTGCTGTTCGCCGTGAACTGCGTCTACGCCGACATCGATTTCCTCGGTCCCGGCGACACCATCTTCCATGCAGCGCCGATGTCGCACGGCTCCGGCCTCTACGGCCTCGCGTTCGTCGCCAAGGGCGGCCACAACGTGATCATCCCCGGCTCCTTCGAGCCCGAGCGCATTTTCGGCGAACTGCAGCGCTACACCAACGTGTCGCTGTTCGCCGCGCCGACCATGGTGTCGCGATTGATCAACCATCCGCTCGCGCCGCGGGCCGACACGCGCAACCTGAAAACCATCTTCTACGGCGGCGCGCCGATGTATGTCTCGGACTTGAAGCGTGCGCTCGCGTTGTTCGGCCCGAAGCTCTATCACCTCTACGGCCAGGGCGAGAGCCCGATGACCATCACCGGGCTCTCGAAGGCCATGCACGCCGACACCGGGCATCCCCGCTACGAGGCCCGCCTCGCCTCCGCCGGCTACCCGCGCACGGGCGTCGAAATCAGAATCGTCGGGGAGGACGGACGCGACCTCCCCCACGGCGAAATCGGAGAGATCGTCA
>JANOJW010000210.1:0-23688 GCA_031418955.1 Hyphomicrobiales bacterium
CATGGGCGCCGCCCCCTTTGGGCCCCCCCGATAGTATAGGCGCATTCCGGGCTGTTGGGGGGTGGGTTGGGGGGGGGTCAGACCCGCGGGTCTCACCCCACCTCCAGCCTCATTTCTTCTCGGCAGGTGGCGGGCCGCCCGGTCCGCCGGGTCCCATGCCGCGACCGCCGTGCTCGGGCCCGCCCTGCTCGCCGCGCGCGCGCCAGCCGCCGCGCCGCATGCCGCCGCCGGGCATCTCGTCGCGCGTGATGGAGCCGTCGTTGTTCCAGTCCATGCGCGCGAACCGCTCGCCCGCCTTGGCGGTGAACTGGTCGCGGGTGACCTTCTGCTCCTTGTCGGCGCCGAAGTTATGGACGAACCGCTTCACGCGATAGTCGACCATTTCCTTACGCAGGCCGTCGAAGTCGGCCTTGTCGATACTGGCGTCCTTGTTGCGGTCGAGTGCGGCGAAGCGCCTCTCGGCGACCACCAGCACCTCGTCGAGCGTGACGACGCCGTCCTTGTTGGCGTCGGCCTCGCGCAACAGACCCATCAGACCCGGACCGCCCATGCCGCCGCCGCGACGGCCGCCGATGCCGGGTCCGCCACCCGTGCCGCCAGCCAGCGCATTGCGACCGCGCATCATCGGGGGCAGGTCGTCGTCGGTGATGCGGCCATCGTTGTCGAGGTCCATCTCGGCGAACGCCTTACGAATGTGGGCCAAGAATTCGTCCTTGGTGACCTTCCCGTCCTTGTTGGCGTCGAAGCGGCGCATCATGCGCTCGCCCATCTCGTCGGGGCGCATGCCCATCCGGCCCATCCGCTCGCCCATCCGGGACGTGAACGAAGCCTCGATCTCGGCGAGATCGAGCACGCCGTCGCTGTTCTTGTCGATGGCCGCGAAGCGTTCGCGTGTGCGGGTGTCGAAGGCGTCCTTGGTCAACGGTCCACGGCCGAACATGCCGCCGCCGCGCATGTCGCCGCGACCGTCGTAGCCGGCCGGACCGCCGAACTCGGGGCCTTGGCTGCCACCGTGCTGGCGGCGGTGATGCTGGGCCGCGACGGTTGCGACGACGCCTGCCACCAACAGGGCCGCGCCTGTCGCGATGGCGATCTTTTTCTTGGACATGAGGGTCTTGGCTCCAATCCGATCGGGCCGGCTTCACCCGTGACCCTTCGGATGGAGAACGGGGGGAGGGTGAAGGTTCCGTCGCTCATTTCAAATGGGATGCAGTTCGGGGGTTCTTGCTTGGCCCTTCCGCTGCCCACCCGCAGCCGGGCTTTTGCGCATGGCCACCTTGCGTCGCGGCTCGGGGACTGCCGTCGTGTGCCAGCGATCGCTTTCGAACGCCGATAAACGCTTGATTAGACATTCGGATTTAGAGTTTTATCGAATCGCGTGGAGACGCCCGGTGATTTTGCCGGCGGCCCGACCGCGCCGATCCGCGAGGAGCCTCACATGAAACTCCCGACCGCATTGCCCAGTCCCTCAGGCGGCGCCTCGAAGCTGTCCTGGCTCTTCGGCGGCGCCATGCTGCCGCTGCTCGGCGTCGCCGCGCTGCTGATGTGGCTTGGCCTCTATCGCATCGATGCGGGCCACGTCGGCATCGTCAAACGCTTCGGCAACGTCATCGACGTGGTTGACCCGGGTCTGCACTTCAAGTGGCCGTTCGCCGACACCGTCGAGGAGATGGAGGTGCGCGAGCGCGCTTTCACGATGGATCTCGAAGCCGCCTCCCAGGACCCGCTCGAATTGCCGATCAAAGTCACCATCAACTGGCTCGTCAAGCGCAGCCAGGTGAAGGACCTCTATGTGCAGTTCGGCTCGCTCGACCAGTTCGAGAAGCGCATCATCCTGCCCCGCCTCAACGACGCGGTGAAGGGCGTGACCAGCCGCTATGTGGTCAACGATCTGCTGCGCAAGCGCAACGAGTACCGCGACCAGTCGAAGAAGGCTTTCGAAGAGCGCATGCCCGACGACGTGCAGATCACCGGCTTCTCGGTCGTCAACATCGGCTTCCCGCCGGAGTACACGAAGGCGATCCGCGACAAGCAGGTGGCGCGCGAGCAGGCGGAGACCGAGAAGTTCATCCTCGAGCGCCAGAAGCTGACGACCACGCAGGTGACGCAGTCTGCGGAAGCCCAGCGCGACGCCGACAAGGCGCGCGCCGACGGCCGCGCCTATGAGATCAAGGTGCAGGGCGAAGCCACGGCCGAAGCGATCCGCAGCATGGGCGCGGCGCTGGCGCAAAACCCGCTGGTTGTCGAGTACAAGAAGGTCGAGCGCTGGGGCGGCGCGTTCCCGACGACGTTCATGGGCGGCGATTCCGGCACGCAGACGATGTGGTCGCTGCCGGGCGCCGGCACCCCGGGAGGCCCGACGCCCGGCGTCGCACCAGCCGCGCAGACGCCGCGGCGGTAAGGCCACGGGGGTAGCGTTCGTCGCCTGCCGCGTCGCTGCCCTCAGAGCCCGGCGAGCGCGCGGCGCGTGCGGACCTTGTCCCAGAGTTCCCAGCCCCAGAGTGCCGCCATGTAGGCGAGGCTCATGATGGCGAAGCCCCAGACGATCTCGTCGCCGGCTGCGCCCGCGAGATCGAGCGTGCGCCAGAGTGCGTGCATGCCGAGGCCCGCGGCCACGCCTGTCAGCGCCATGATGGCGAAGGCGATCTGCACCTGGTGACTGCTGCTCATGCGCCTGGCACGGATTTCATCGCGGAATTCGTCGCGCAAGGCTGCGCTGAACGCCTCGGCAGTATCGTTGGCTGGGTGCAGCATGTCAGGTGTCGTCGTCATTTCCGGGCACTCCCTCGCATTTCGTCGCGCCGCAGCCGCATCAACTCGGAGAAGGCTGCCCGGAACCCACGCGCCGGCAGTCGCAACATCAATGGCTCGCCACCGGCGCGCGCCACGGTGAGCTCGATCGGTCGGCCGTCCCAGAGGCGGCTGACGACGGCGCCCGAGCGCGTCACGTGCGCTTCCATGAAGCAGCCCGCGGCCACGCACGCTGGGAACCGCTCGGCATGGTCGGAGGCGCCGATGCGATAGCGTACCTCGCCGCGGGGCGTCGGCGACTGACCTGCTCCCTGGGGCTCGCCAGGCAACAGGGCCGGCATGACGGGCGGGGGCGTGGCGGCCGCGCCTGGCGCAAGAGGCGTCGGCACGAACATGCGCCACAGCACGGTCTCGCGGCCAGCCACCATGTCGATGACGAAGTGCACCATGATCTGCGGATCGCCGTCGACGAGCAGCTCGTCTGGCGGCACCGGCGCGCGATGGATCAGCGCGCAGCGGCGGCGTCCGCTCGCGGTATCGCAGCGGATGTCCCAGGCGCCAAACGTACGATGGAACCGCGGCGGCAAGGTCGCGCCGCGCTCGAGGTCGCTCCACGGCCAGGCCCAGACATCGGCGGATGTATCCTCCTGGTCGGCGCACAGCCGCTCGAGCACCGTGCTGCGCAGACGGTGGCCGGCGTAGGTCTCGCCGAGTTGGGCTGCGAGCGCACGCCAGCGCCGACACTGGCGCGCGACCGAGGTGCGCTGCGTCGAGATCTCGAACTCGGGCACGGGACGGGCCACCGGCCGGTGGCCGAGCGTCATGCGGCCGTGGCCTTGGCGCCACTCGGCAGCACCGGGCGCGCGCGCACCGTCAAATGGCTGCGCGGTGCTGTCGGCGAGCGCTGGTGCGGCCAGCAGCGCCAACAAGCTGGCCACGATCAGACTGCGGATGCGACGCATCACAACTTCCTCCATCCGCGCAGGATGCTAGCGGACGGCACAGCCGATAAGAAGTTGTTTACGCTATCATCCTTTCCGGGCGCGCAGGACCGCGTCGAGCCGGCGGCGGACCGCGTCGGCTGGCGGAAAATCGGCGGCCACCCACCAGTCCTCGATCTCGGCCAGGATCGCGCCGACTTCGGGGCCGGCACTTAGGCCCGCGGCGAGCACATCGGCGCCACGGACTGGAAGCGATGGCTGCGGCCAGCCGTCGGCCATGGCTTGGAGGCGGCGAGCGGCGGCATGGAACGGCGCTCCCAGCGCGGCAAGGGCTGCCACCTCGCGGCGAAAACGCTCGGGCTTGGTGCGATAGAGCGCGGCCCGCGCCGACGCGCCATCGAGCGTCGAGAGGCGACCCCCAAGTTGCAGATCGACCACGATCAGCGCCTCCCGCTCGGCCGCCGACAGCCGCAACCGTTCCGCGAGCCGCGCGCGATCATGCTCACTGGCCATCGTCAAGGCCGACAAACGCAGCATCGCGTCAGGCGCGCGTCCGAGCGCGGTTTCCCCAGCGATCGCCAAGGCGAGCACGCCGGGCCGCGGCGCCGCACCGAGCACGCCCGCGAGCAGGCCGGAGTCAAGCATCGCGTCGATGGTTTCGACCGCGCGCGGCGCGACGACGAGTTTCAGGATCTCGGCGCGGATCCGCTCGGCGGAGAGTTGCGTGAGACCGGCGCGCCCGCGCACGCAGGCAGCTATCCCCTCGGCGTCGAGCGCGCCCCGCCCGTACGTCGCGTGCATGCGAAAGAAGCGCAGGATGCGCAAGTAGTCCTCCCGGATGCGCGCGTCGGCGTCACCGATGAAGCGCACGCGACCGGCGACGAGATCCCGGTAGCCACCGACTGGATCGTGCACGCCACCTGTGGCGTCGCAGTAAAGCGCGTTCATGGTGAAGTCGCGCCGTCGGGCATCTTCCGCCCAGTCGCTGGTGAAGGCGACGACGGCGCGGCGGCCGTCGGTTGCGATGTCGCGGCGCAGTGTCGTCACCTCAAAGGGCTGGCCGCCCGCGACGATCGTGACGGTGCCATGCTCGATGCCGGTCGGGATCGCCTGCAGGCCCGCGGCGCGCGCGGTTGCAATCACGGCATCGGGGGCAGCCGGCGTGGCGATGTCGATGTCGGTGATGGGGCGTCCCAGCAGGGCGTTGCGCACGGCGCCGCCGACGGCGCGGCCCTCGTATCCGGCGGCGGCAAGCGCTGCGAGCACCGCACGGGTTGCCGGCGCGATGAGCCAGGCCTCACGGCCAAGCGACGGCGGCGCGGTGTCAGGAGAGTCCGGAATGCCGTGTCACTCCGCGTACAGCTTTTGGTGCAGGTTGCGTAACATGCCGGCAGTGGCGCCCCAAATGAAGCGTTCGCCATACGGCATCGCGTAGTAGTGCCGTTCGCGCCCGCGCCAGGGCCGCGCATGCTTCTGGTGATTGTTCGCGTCCATCAGGAACGACAGCGGCACCTCGAAAGCGTCGGCGACCTCGCGCGTGTCGAGGTTCAGCACGAACTCGGGCCGTACGATCGCTACCACCGGGGCCACATTGAAGCCGGTGCCGGTGCGGTACATGTCGAGGTATCCGAGCGTCTCGACGAAGCGGCGCTCGAGGCCGATCTCCTCCTCCGCCTCGCGCAGCGCCGCGGCGATGTGGTCGGCATCGCCCGCATCGACCTTGCCGCCCGGGAACGCGATCTGGCCGGCGTGCATCGCCATGGTGTCGGGGCGCTGCGTCAGCAGCACGGTCAACTCGTCCCGCGCGATGATCGGCACCAGCACGGCTGCCGCCCGTGCGGGTTCCATGACGGCGAAGTCCTCGATCATCTCGGGATTCAAGTCCCAGTCGCTGCGGCCCCAGGTGCGGCCTGAGCGCGGATCGAACACGGTGTCGGTCAGCCGCTCGTAGAGGCGGCCCTCTGCGCGCGCGCGGAAGTCCGGCTCGGTGAACGGGACGTGGGTGTGCTCGGCGCGGTTCATGGACTTGAGTTTATTACCGAGCCAGCGGGCGAGAGCAACCGGGGGCCGGGACGCGCCGGGACGCTCCGCCCCATGGACAGCCCCGCGGTTGGCAGGTCATAAAGCGTTTTTTCCTTGCGCCTTCGGTTGCTCAGTGCCAACCGGCGGGTACAGGACGCGCTTGTCGTATTCACGCGCCGGATGCTTGTGGGCATCTGGAGGCGCAAGGGGAGAGTCATGGGCATCTTCAGCGAGATCTTCTCCTGGTGGGGTGGCAACACCTGGTCGAACCGGATCTATACGGCGCTGCGGGGCCGCCTCGTCGGTACCGACCAGGAGGGCAATCGCTACTACGTCCAATCGAAAGGCATCGGCCCCCTCGGCGTGCCCCGCCGCTGGGTGATCTACAAGACCCTCGCCGAAGCTTCGAAAATCCCGCCCGAGTGGCACGGCTGGATGCATTACACGGTGGATACCCCACCGACCGAGCAGGACTATCACCCGCGGCCATGGCAGAAAGCGCATCAAGAGAACATGACGGGCACGCCAGACGCGTACCGGCCGCCGGGCTCGATCCTGGCGTCGGGCCAGCGGCCGAAGGCAACGGGCGACTACAAGCCGTGGCGCCCGAGCTGACGACGGCCTGCGCAGTCCATTGGCCTTTGTGACGCCGTTTTTGGGGCCGACGAAACGACACGCGTTCGCGAGACGCCGTGTTCACCTGACGAAAGCGATTCGGCCAGAGCTCGGTGACGGCCTGGCCAGGAGACGGGATGGGTAAGCGAGGGCAACGCTTCGGTTGCGGGGGCGGGCGCGCAGCAACGGCTACGGCCAGCGCAGTGCTGGCCATGCTCGTGGCGTCGCCGCGCGAGGCTTCAGCCCAACGCATCGAGAACGGCGTCGCCGTGTTTGCAGCCCTCGACAAGGTCACCGCCAAGATCTCGCGGCTGCCCGTAAAACTCGGCGAGACGGTGCGGTTCGGCGCGCTGAAGCTGACGCCGCGCGCCTGCTACACGCGCCAGCCAACCGAGCCGCCCAAGACCACAAGTTTCGTCGAGGTCGACGAGATCCAGCTCGACGGCACCGTGAACAAGATCTTCTCGGGCTGGATGTTCGCCGAGAGCCCGGGCCTCAACGCCGTCGAGCACCCGGTGTTCGACGTTTGGCTCACCGACTGCACGGAGCCGGCCCGGCCCGTCGCTGCACCTCGCGCCGCGCCGCCGGGCTCCCAGCCAGCCCCGATCGTGAAGGGCGGCGCCCAGCCGCCGCGTGCTCCAGGCACGCCGGGGCAGCCCGGTCCCCGCCCCCAGCAGCAACCGGCCGGCGCCCAGACGCCACCTGGCGCCTTCGAGCAGGAACCCGAAGAGCCCCGCCGCCGCCCTCGGCGGTGAAGGTCGTCCATGCCCTCGACGTCAGGGATCAGCGCGTCGGTGATACTCGGAATAGGCGCAGAACGTCAGGATGCCACCGGGCGCGCACACGTGCAGCTCAACGCGTGCTCGCGCGCACGACGATGAGCGTGGTGTTGTCCTGCAGGGGGTCACCCATGCCGTCGACGTCGCGGATCAGAGCGTCGGCGATTCTGTCGACGGGGTCGTCCTTGTAGGCTTGCAGTAGGCGGCGGATGTCGTCGTCGGCGAGCGTCAGGATGCCGTCGCTGGCGAGCAGCACAATGTCGCCGGCCTCGAGCAGCAGCGGCTTCTCGGAGGCGTCGATCAGGTCGAGTTCCTCGCCCGTCACCGCCGAGCGCAGATAATGCCGGCGGGGGTCCGCCTTGGCTTCCTCGGCTGAGAGCTTGCCCTCGGCGGCGAGCTTGTCGAGCAGCGGCGCCAGCGAGTGGTCCTCGTTGAGGCGGGCCAGTTCGCCGCGGCGGAAGAGATAAAGCGGGCTGTCGCCGACGCTGATCCAGTGGGCGCCGTCGGACCCGAAGGCGAGCGCGACGAAGGTCGAGCCCATGCCGTTGAGCGCGGGCTGGGCTGAGACCTTCTTGGCGATCGCGGTGTTGGCGTCGGCAAGTCCGAGCGCCATGCGCGCGATCACGCCGTCGGTTCCCTTCGCGTAAGCCGCGAGGAAACCGGTGCAGGCCATGTTGCTGGCAAGCGCGCCGCCGACATGCCCGCCCATGCCGTCGGCGAGCACACACAGCAGCGCGGTGTCGGCCGGCGGCGCGGGCGGCAGCAGGGAGGTCAACGGATCCGACCCCGGCCAGACGGCGCTGGCGTCCTCCTGGTAGGGACGCGCGCCCTGCGACTGCCGGCTCGCGTTGTCGAACTTCAGCATCAGCCCTTCGCTTCCGTGAGTTCAGCCCAGTCGAACTCGCCGCCGCAGAACGGCACGAACACGAGCTGGGTGCGGCCCATCGTGATCAAGTCCATCGGCGACAACTCGACGGCGCCGGTGGGTTTCCTGTCGTTGACGGCCACTATATTCGTTTTTGCGAGGTTGGGCACCAGCAGGAATCGCCGGTCGACCGAGTCGTAGCGGATGTAGGCCTGCTCCTCGCTCGAGATCGTCTCGTCGCCGAAATCGATCGGGATGCGTTGACCTTTGCCGCGGCCGATGGTGTTGTTGCCCTCATAGATCGGGCGGAAGGCGCCGAGGCCTGCGCCGCCGACCACGACCAGCCAGCCGACGACAGGATCCTGGAAGAAATCGGTTTTCTTGATCCCCTGCTTGCCGCGCACGAGCTGGGTGCGGACAGCGTCGGCGCGACTGCCCAGTCCTTGCGCGCCGACGGCTAGTCGCGCGACCTTGGTCTGGGGCACCTCGAGTTCCATGGGCATCGGGGCACTGCCGCCGCGGGCCTCCCGCACGGCCTCGGCAGCGCTGCGGCCATCGGTAAGCTCGTGTGCACTGGGCAGCGGCGGCGGCACGCTCGACAGAGCCGGCGTCGATGGCGTGGCGGCAGCGAGCGCGTCACGCAGCGAGCCCATCATGCGCGGCGCAGCAGCGGCGTCGGGGCGTGTGTCTTTGCTCATTCTACTCTCCCTCTCGTTGATCGTTTGGACGTGTTGAATCAATAGGTGGACGGGTGAGACGCGATCGATCCCGAATTTCCTGGCCCGCCGTTGCGGAAGGTCACGGCGGCAGGCCCGAAGGCGATGCGATCGCCGTCGACGAGCGTCGCGTGGCGGCAGCGGGCGCCGTTGACGGTGAGGCCCGGATCGATGTCGCCGCTGACGTCGACGACCAGATAGTCGCGCTCTGGCGTGCGCTGAATGATGGCGTGGGTGGCGGCAATGCCGGGGCCGGTAACGGTGAGATCATTGTCGGCGTCGCGACCGATGCGGCTCAACTCCGCGCGCAGGTGCATGCGGCGATGAGTTGCGCCGTCGAGCTCGAGCCAGGCCGTACCGGCCTGCGGCGACGGGGCGGCGAGATATGCGGGTGTCGTGCGGTGACGGGCGATGGCACGTGCGATCCGACGCGCGATCAGCATGACGAGGCCGAGTAGTGGCAGGGCAAGGCCGGCGGCTGCCACAGCGATAGCTGCGGGCGAGCGTCGATAGCTGCGATCGACGATGTGGATCGCATGGTCGAGGAGCCGGCGGACAGAGTCGAACGCGTCGGCATACGCGGGGTCGGCCGGCCATGCGACGGCAAGCACAGTGACTGCCGCCACGCCAGCAAGTCCGATCCGATGTCGCACGCTCCAGCGATTCATGCGTCCCCTTTCCGCAGTCTTCGAGAGTGGAGAGGCAACGCGGCAACAACATGGCTGCGGCGTGGCGATCCCGCGCCCTGTGTCAGCGTGAGCGGAGCGTGCGTGCACGGCTTGTGCGATGACCGGCGATCTCCTGGGATTACGGTTGTGGATCGCCTCATGGTTTGGCCACATTATTGACGAGAGATCGGGTCAACGGCTGGCGCGGGGGAGAGTTCGAAAGCGGCGCGCGCGGCACGGCAACAGTCGGCGGGGAAACGGGCCTGGATGGCGCATGCTCAGGCACACCACAGACAGTTGAGCGCCTACAGGGGAGCGCACGGCGGAACCATGACGAACCTCGTCGCCCTGGCGGAAGGCACGGTGCTCGTCGGCGACTACCGCATCGAGCGCGTGCTCGGCGCCGGTGGCTTTGGCATCACGTATCTGGCAACCGAGATCCCGCTGGCGCGCCTCGTCACCATCAAGGAATATTTCCCGATCGATTTTGCCGCCCGCGCACCGAACGACGAGGTGTGCCCGCGCTCGCTGGACTGCGCCACCGACTACAGCTGGGGCCTCGACCGGTTCCTGTCGGAGGCGCAGACGCTCGCCCGGTTCAACCACCCCAACATCGTGCGCGTGTATCGCTACTTCCGTGATCGCAACAGCGGCTACATCGTCCTGCACTTCGAGGAGGGGCAGAGCTTCAAGGGCTGGCTGAAGTCGCTCGGCCGCGCGCCGCGCCAGCCCGAGCTCGACCGCGTGGTGCCGCCGCTACTCGATGCGCTCGAGACCATCCATGCGCAGGATTTCCTGCATCGCGACATCGCGCCCGACAATATCATTGTGCGCACGGACGGCTCGCCGGTGCTGATCGATTTCGGCTCGGCGCGCGCGGAGGTGGCGAAGCACTCCAAGACCGTATCGGCGCTGGTGAAGCCCGGCTACAGCCCCTACGAGCAGTACGCCACCGACGGTCGCAAGCAGGGCCCGTGGACCGACATCTACTCGCTCGGCGCGACGCTCTATCAGGCGATCTCCGGCAAGCGCCCACCAGACGCGCCGACGCGCATGGTGATGGACGAGTATCGCCCGGCGTCCGAAGCCGCGCTGTCGTCGTACCGGCCGGGATTTCTTGCAGGTATCGACCGCGCGCTGGCGCTCGACATGACGCGGCGGCCGCGCACGGTCGCGGACTGGCGAGCCGAGTTGATGGCGCCGCCCCCCAAGCGCGCGAGCCCGCGGCAGCTGTTCTCGGCGACGCCGCCCTCACCGCCCGTATCTGACCCTGTTGCGCCGCCGCCGCCCGCCGCGGCGCAGTCGGTGCCGGTTCCGCTGCCACCGCACGTTGCCGCGATGGCAAGGCCTGTCGCAGAAACCGCCAAGCCTGGCATCGTGGGCGAGTTCATGCGCGGCTGGCGACGGTCGGAGACCAGGCCGCCGACGCCCCTACATCCGCCACAGCCACAGAGCGTGGCGCCGCCCGTGGCCGCGCGACCGGTGGAGTCGCCGGCTGCACCACCACCCGCCCTCTCCGCATCCGAGCGCAGAGCACCCCCGCGCGCGCTGCGGGCCCGCTATCGCCCGCGCTGGAAGAGCCTCGCGGTGAAGCTGATGCTCGGCCTCGGGATCGCGGGCGCAGCGGTGTACTGGACCAACGATCGCGCGCCGCCGGCAGCGCCGAAGCCGGAGGCCAAGGGCGAGCAGACCGTGCTCGCGCAGTCGGGCGAGACGGTGCCGGTCGGACAATTGAAGGGCCATCGCGGCGCGGTCACGGGCGTCGCCTACTCGGGCGACGGGCGCCTGATCGTGACGAGTGCCGAAGACGCGCGCCTCAAGGTGTGGAACGCAGCGACGCGCGCCAACACCGCAACCCTCGAGCTCGACAACGGCGCGGCGACCTCGCTGTCGGTCGAAGGGCGGCGGGCGGTGACGGGGCATCGCGACGGCACAGTCGCGATATGGGATCTGGAGTCGGGCCAGAAGGTCGCAAGCCTCAAGCGCAACAGCACGGGAATCGTGTCGGCGGGCTTCATCGGCGATGGCGCCCGGGTCGCCGCCGGCGCGAAGGACGGCGTCGTGGCGCTGTGGGACACGAATTCACCGGCGGCCCCCCAGGCCGTACTCGATGGGCACGACGGCGCGGTGCAGGGCCTGGCGTTTACGCCCAAGGGCGGCCTGCTCGCGACCGCCGGCGCCGACAAGACGCTGCGGCTGTGGACGCTGTCTGGCCCGACGCTGACCCGCGTCTACAAGGGCCACGGCGAGGCGGTCGAAGCGATCGCTGTCACCGCCGACGGGAAAAAGCTCGCCTCGGCCAGCGCCGATGGGCAGATCCGCATCTCATCGACGCAATCGAGCCGCACGCACTACACCATGCGAGTCGCGGTCGGGCGCATCCTCGGCCTTGCCTTCTCGCCGGACGGCGAGTTGCTGGCCTCCGTGGGCGAGGACGGACAGATCCGCATCTGGGACGTCAAGCGCGGCCGCATTCTGCGCACCCTGCAGGCGCACACCGGGGGCTTGCGCACGGTGGCGTTCTCGCCGGACGGGCGGCGGATCGCGGCTGCCGGCACCGACGGCCTCGTGCGGCTGTGGGATGGGAGCGTGATCAAGCCGTAGCCGTTGGGTTGAGCCCTTATCGACCCCAAAGGCCGAGGTCCCGTTGGAAAGTCACGACGTGACGGTCCTCCCCCGCCGCCGCTTCGCCATGCGATCTTGCAGGGTGAGCCAGGCGAACACGCCCGGCATGAACCACGGCGTGCCATTGAAGAAGGGGACGGCTGGCGGCGGGCGGAAGTCGAGCGCGGTGGTGCTTTCGGGCATGCCGAGAATCTGCTGCGCCGCCTTCTGGCCGGCCCAGCGCGCCCACACCACGCCCGAGCCGCAGTAGCCTGCCGCATAGCGCACGCCGTCCTTGGAGAACACGCGCGGGATCATGTCGCGATTCATGGCGACATGGCCATACCAGCTGTGTGTGATCTCGACGTCGTCGAGCACGGGGAAGATGTCGAGCAGGGCGCCGCGCAAGCTGTCGGTGGGCCATTGCGGGTCGCCGGCGATGGTGCCGTCGCGGCCGCCGAACAGGATGCGCCGGCCATCAGGAGACGGGCGGTAGTAGTAATGCAGCTTGCGCGTCTCGGAGAGCATGTAGCCCTTCGGCATCAGCTCGCGCATCAGGTTGTCGGAGAGCGGCGCGGTGGCGATGATGCGGCTGCGGACCGGCACCATGCGGCGGCGCAACCACGGGTCGACGCCGTCGGTGTAGCCGTTGGTGCCCATGATGACGTGCCGCGCCGTCACCGGCCCGCGCGCGGTCTCGACCTCGTAGCCGTCTCCGGATGGCTTCAAGCCCAGCACCGCGGTCTGGCCGTGCACGCGACATCCCGCAGCAAGCGCGATACGCAGCATGCCGGCGTGGAATTTTGCCGGGTGCAAGCCGCCGATGTCGAGGCGCACCAGGCCGCCGTGATAGAAGTCGGTGCCCAGCACGCTCTTCTGTTCGGATTTCGGAACCGCATAGGCCTCGACGCCGAGTGTGGACTTCAACTGATCGGCCTCGCGGGCGAGCGCGTCGAAGTCGCCCGGGTTGGCCGCGCCCGTGAAGCGGCCGGTGATCCGGAAATCGCAGTCGATCCCCTCGCGGCGGATGAAATCTGCGAGGTCGTCGCGGGCAGCCTTCCCCTCGATGCCGATGGCCTTGGCGCGCTCCTCGCCGAACGACTTCGCAAGTTCCGCATAGCCGGGCCTGAGGTTGCCGCTGGCGATGCCGCCGTTGCGCGTGGAGGCGCCTTCGCCAGGCCGCATTCGGTCGAAGATCTGGACGGATTTTCCGGCCCGCGCGAGCGTCAGCCCAGCGGAAAGGCCGGTGTAGCCGGCGCCGACGATGACGACGTCGCATTTCCCGAGCACAGGCGTCTGCGGCAGCGTCTGGGGCGGGGCTGCCTCCCACCAGTAGGGCTCGTTGCGGATCATGGCGTCTCGTTGCGGGCACGGGGAACAGGGATGCCCACACTACCGGGTCGCGCGGCGGTTTCAATGCGATCGAGGCCGAGAGGTAACGGCGCGTGCGCTGCCACGCCACCTTGCCCGCGAGGCGCGGCATGCCAAGATCTGCTGCGGGGGCGATGGAGACCGTTCATGACCAGCCCAGTCACCGCAAGCCGTGTCACCCAAGTTGTCCACGCGGCCGACGCCAGCCGCCGCGATGTCCTGCTCGTCGCGGGCAGCGCCTTTGCCGCGATCGGGGCCGCCGCGAGCCTGTGGCCGCTGGTGCAGCAGATGAACCCGGACGCCACCACGCTGGCGCTGGCCAACATCGAGGTCGACGTTACGCAGGTGAAACCCGGCCAAGCCATCTCGGTGATGTGGCGGGGGAAGCCGGTGTTCATCCGCCATCGCACGGCACCCGAGATCGTGCGCGAGGCCGAGGCCGTCGTCGCCAGGCTGATCGACAAGCGCGCGCGGGCCGCCGGAACGCCCGACGATGCCGACGCCAGCGACGCCAACCGGACCAAGGCCGGCCGGCCCGAATGGCTCGTCGTGCTCGGCGTGTGTACGCATCTGGGCTGCGTGCCGCAGGGCCAGAAGCTCAACGAGAAACGCGGCGATTTCGGCGGCTGGTTCTGCTCCTGCCACGGCTCCCAGTACGACGCCTCGGGCACGTGCGCGTCGGCCCGGCGCCCGAGAACCTGCCCGTGCCGCCCTGGCATTTCGTTACCGACACGCAGATCGAGATCGGCCGCCTGTCGCGCGGGTGAGAGGGCGAGGTCGGAGCGCGGCGGCTGCGTGGTCTTTCGTGTCGGGTCGAGCGCTCTGCACGCACGAAACCCCGACACGCCGCGGCCATTGGGTTTCGCAACGGCGCAAACCGACCTGGCGGGTAACCAAAGTCGCCCGTTGAATGCCGCCCCGGCGCAGGCTTAAGTGTGGGCGACATCCCCGCTCACCCTCGACGGAGCCCAAGCTCATGGCCAAGATCGGCATCAATCCCGCACGCGAACGCCTGAAGAAGGGTGAACTCGCCATCGGCGTGGGCTTGCGGCAGGCGCGCACCGTCGACATCGCGCCGGCGATGAAGACCTGCGGCTACGACTGGCTGTTCATCGACTGCGAGCACAACTCGATGACGCTCGACATTGCGGTGCAGATCTCGGTCACCGCCAACGCCTGCGGCATCTCGCCGATCGTGCGCGTGCCGCAGGGCCAACTCGACATGGCGACGCGCGTGCTCGACGGCGGCGCCTACGGCATCGTCATGCCGCACGTCGATACGCCCGAGGAGGCGAAGGAGATCGCGGCGCGGCTGCGCTATCCCCCCGTTGGTAAGCGCTCGATCGGCGGGACCATGCCACAGCTGGGCTTCCCGCAGATGCCGCCCGGCGAGTCGACCAAGATCGTCAACGACAACCTGCTGGTCGTCGTGATGCTGGAGAGCCCGCTCGCCATCAAGAACGCCGACGCCATCGCCGCCGTGAAAGGCATCGACGTACTGCTGGTGGGCACGAGCGACCTGACGCTGGAGATGGGCCTTCCCGGCCAGCTGATGCACGCCGAGGTGGTCAAGGCCTATCAGGCCGTGGTCGATGCCTGCAAAAAGCACAAGAAGTGGGCCGGCATGGGCGGCGTCTACACTGACGAAGGCCTGGCCAAGTACATCGGCATGGGCGTCACCTGCGTGCTCGCTGGCAACGACATGCCGTTCCTGATGCAGGCGGCGACCGCGCGAGAGAAGCATCTGCGCGGCTTGAAGTAGGTTTTGGACTTGAGGTTTGATGCGGCTGTGCGCGGCGCGCTCGCCGAGCGCGGCCGCGACAGGGCTGTCCCCAGCACTCGCGAGGCACGTCATGGATTTCGGAACCTTCCTGCTGCTCCAGTCGCCGACCGCAGCGCCGCCGCAGGACATCTTCGCGCGCGGCGTCAGGCTCGCCCAGGCAGCCGACCGCCTCGGCCTCGACAGCGTGTGGTGCGCCGAACATCACTTCTCGAGCTACGGCTACCTGTCGCGGCCGCTGATGCTGGCAACCCACATCGCCAGCCGCACCGAGCGCATTCGCGTCGGCTCGGTGGTCGTGGTGCTGCCGCTGCATCACCCGCTGATCGTCGCCGAGGATATCGCCACCGCCGACGTGCTGACCGGCGGCCGGCTCGATGTCGGTTTGGGCCGTGGCTATCAGACCTACGAGTTCGAACGGCTCGGCATTCCTCTGAGTGAGAGCCGCACGCGGTTCGAGGAAGGGCTCGACGTGCTCTTGAAGGCGTTCGAGGGAAAACCGTTCGCCTACGCGGGTAAGCACTACAAGTTCGGGGAGACATCGGTGTTCCCGTTGCCGATCCAGAAGCCGCACCCGCCGATCTGGATCGTCGGCCAGAGCCCGGAATCGGTCGAAGCGACCGCCAAGCGCGGCTTCAATCTCGTCTCGGGCGGCTTTGGCGTGCCGATCGAACGTCTGCGCGAGTTTCGCCGGGGCCTCGACGCACTCGACGTCGATCCGCGCATGAAGGCCCGCATGCGAGTGAGCACGCAACGCCCGATCTACGTGACCACCGACGAGTCCGAACTGCCTGCCGTCGTCGAGCATGCGCGCTGGAACATGCGCGTGACGCTGAGCCTGCGAAAGGGCCTCGAGCGCGTCGAGAAGGGCCGCGCCATCGCCGTGCCGCTGGATGTCGAGCCGACCACGGCGGAGCTGCTCGACCAGTACTACGTCATGGGCACGCCGAAGACCTGCATCGCCAAGATCCGCGAGCTGCAGGAGATCATGGGGATTTCGCACTTCAACGCCAACTTCTGGTTCGGCGACCTCGAGGAGGCGAAGGTGCTGCGTTCCATGGAGCTGTTCGCCAAAGAGGTGATGCCGGCATTCCGATGATGGCAGGACTGCAGCGACGGGGCTGGGCGGGGTGAGACGCGGGGCGATCAAGTATGACAGCAGTCGCGATGGGAGTCGTCGCCTTCACCGTGCTCGCGACCTCGTTCCTGTCGGGCATCTTCGGGATGGCGGGCGGCATGATCCTGCTCGGCGTGCTGCTGGTGTTCATGGACGTGGCGCCGGCCATGATCCTGTTCGGCGCGATCCAGGGCGCGGCGAACGGCTGGCGGGCGCTCCTCTGGCACGCACATATCCATTGGAGCGTAGTGTGGCGCTACGTCATCGGCGCGACCGTGGCGTTCCTGGCGATGCGGACCGTGGCGTTCGTGCCGGACAAGGCGGTGCTCTTCATCTGCATCGGCGCGTTGCCGTTCCTCGCCTACCTGATCCCCGAACGCTTCATGCCGGACGTGTCGCAACCGTGGGGCCCGTACATCTGCGGCCTCGTAGTGCTGACGCTGCAGCTGATCGCGGGCGGCGCGGGGCACATCCTCGACATGTTCTTCCAGAGGAGCGGCTTCGACCGGCGCGGCATCGTCGGCACCAAGGCGGTGTGCCAGACGCTCGCGCACGTTTACCGCATTCTCTACTTCGGCTCGTTCGCGGCTGCGTTCGACTTCCAGGTACCGTGGTGGGCGTTCGCTGGCGCCATCGCGCTCGCCTTCCTCGGCACCTCGCTCGCGGCAAAGGTGCTCGAGCGCATGTCGGACGCTGACTTCCGCAAATGGACGAGCCGCATCGTGCTGGCCGTCGCCGTCACGTTTCTGACGCGCGGCCTCTGGCTGCTCGCGACGCAGTGAACATTGACATTTTGGTGCGCGTGGACCAAGTTAGCTAAGGTTGCATCGAGGCTCGATTTCCATGCCGACCGTCACCGTCCACGAGGCCAAGACCAATCTCTCCGAGCTGCTCCGCCGCGTCGAGGCGGGGGAGGAGATCGTGATTGCGCGCGGCGACAAGCCGGTTGCGATCCTGCGGAGCTACGAGAAGGAACAGTTGGCCAAGCGTCGCCGTGCCGGGGAAGGCATTTTGGCTGGAAAATTCCCTCCAGTCCCCGACGACGTGCTGATCGGCCCCATGTCGGACGCGGACATCATCGAAGTGTTTGGAGAGGAGTACGTCGAGCAGTTCGGCAGCGGCGCAAAGCCCCAGTCGTGAAACTGCTGCTCGATACGCACGCCGTGGTCTGGTGGGTCCAGAAGCGCGGCAAGGTCAGCCGGGGTGTGCGGGATATGATTCGAGATCCGTCCAACGAAGTCCTGGTCAGTGCAGCATCCGCCTGGGAGATGGCCATCAAGCACGAGAACGGAAAGCTGCCGTTGCCGGCGGGCTTTCTGGACGATTTCGACTTGCAGGTCGGAGCGCTCGGCTGGGGCACGCTCTCGATCGAACCCGCGGACGGCATCGCCGCGTCGCGCTTGCCGCGAGGCCACAAGGATCCGTTCGATCGTTTGATCGCCGCACAGGCAATCCGACATGGTCTTGTCGTCGCAACGGTCGACAAGGCTTTCGTGGCGCTCGGCGCGCGAGTCATCTGGTAGCCACATGTCGCAATCGACAAAACCCGTGATCATCGCCGGCGGCGGCATCGGCGGCCTGACGCTGGCGCTGTCGCTGCATCAGATCGGCGTGCCGTGCGTGGTGCTCGAGAGCGTCGAGCGCATCGAGCCGCTGGGCGTCGGCATCAACGTGCTGCCGCATGCGGTGCGAGAGTTGACCGAGCTCGGCCTCGGCTACGCCCTTGCGACCGAGGGCGTGGCGACGGCGGAGCTCGCCTACTACTCCAGGCGCGGCCAGCTGATCTGGCAGGAGCCGCGCGGCAGGAGCGCTGGTTACAACTGGCCGCAGTACTCGATCCATCGCGGCAGCCTGCACATGCTGCTGCTCGATGCCGTGCACGCGCGTCTCGGCATCGACGCCGTTCGCCTCGGCGCGCATCTGACAAGCTGGGAAGAGACAGCAATCGGCATCAGGGCGATGACCTCGCGAAGGGGGCAGACCCTGGGGGCTGACCCCATGCCACTGGCGGTTCCGACTATGGCCACGTATGACGGCTCGCTGCTCGTCGCCGCCGACGGCATCCACTCCACCGCGCGCGCCAAGCTCGTGCCGAACGAAGGCGCGCCTCTCTGGAACGGCGCCATCCTGTGGCGCGGAACCTCCAAAGCCGCGCCGTTCCTCACCGGCCGCTCGATGATCATGGCGGGCCACGAGTTCCAGAAGTTCGTGTGCTATCCGATCTCGGAGTCGCGGGGGGGCGAGCCGGCGCTGATCAACTGGGTCGCCGAGAAGAAATTCAGGCCCGACCACGCCTGGCGGCGGGAGGATTGGAACCGGCCAGCCAGCCTCGACGAGTTCCTGCCCGACTTCGAAAGCTGGCGCTTCGACTGGCTCGACGTGCCTGCGCTCATTCGCGGAGCCGCAAGAGTTTTCGAATACCCGATGGTCGACCGCGACCCGCTGCCGAAGTGGACGCACGGGCGCATGACGCTGCTCGGCGACGCGGCGCATCCCATGTACCCGATCGGCTCCAACGGCGCGTCGCAGGCGATCCTCGACGCGCGCGTGCTGACGCGCGAAATCAAGGCCAAGGGGGCAACGTCGGCCGCACTCGAGGCTTACGAGGCGGAACGCCGCCCCGCGACAGCTAAGATCGTGCTCGCCAATCGCGGCAACGGACCCGAGCAGGTGATGCAGCTGGTCGAGACGCGAGCGCCCGCCGGCTTCGCGCGCATCGACGACGTGCTCTCGCGCGCTGAGCTCGAGGATGCCGCGTCCGCCTACAAGCGCCTCGCCGGCTTCGACAAGGATGCGCTGAACGCCCGCCCGCCGATCGTGGCGCTGTAGTTGCGGCTACTCGGCTGCGCCGACCGGCCGCGCGATGACCGTGGGCCGATCTGCCGGCAGCATCAGCGCGGCGGCAAGGATCACCACCGCAATCGTCGCCAGCACCTGCAGCAGCGGCACGAACCCGGCGCTCTCGCTGAACAGCTGCGCGACGAGCTGCACGCCGATCGGACCAGCGAGAATGGCGATGCCATGGCGCACGCCATAGGCAAGCCCCCGCCGCCCGCTCGGCGTGTAACGCGCAATCAGTACGTTCTCGAGCAACGAGGCCAGGTCGAACACGAACGCCATTGCCATCGCGGCGAGCACCACCGGCCAGCCGCCGACCAGGGCAGCAAGTGCCAGGGCGACGAGCTTCAGCACGAAGCAGGCGACGTAGAGGGGCTTGATGACGCCGCGGTCGGTGAACGTGCTCCCGAGCAGCTGCGCCCACGCCCCTGAGAGATAGATGATCGTCACCAGCGCGCCGAGGCCCAGCAGGCCTTGACCGAGCGAGGCGCCGATCTCGCGGCCGATCCACTTCGGCAGCATCGTCGCGAACGCCTGGTAGCACAGCGAGGTCAGCGTCATCGACACGACGAGGGCCAGGAACGCGCGGCGCACGTCGCGGCGGTCGGGCTCGGGCTGGCGCGCGAGGTCGGTGCTGCGATCGACGATGCGGCCGGTCGCGTAGGCCGCCGCGAGCGCAAGCCCGACGACAATCGCCGCCGCGCCTGGAATGGCAAACGCCGCGCGCCAACCGGCGATATCGTTGATGCCGGCAGCGACCAGCGAGGCTGCCGCGATCCCGCTGCTGCCCGAAATGCCGAGGATGGCGATGGCGCGGCCCTGCCGCTCGACGTTGCGCACCACCCAGGCGGTGCCGACGGGATGATAGATGGCGCCGAACAGGCCCATACTCGCCAGCGCCCACTTCAGCGACGCCGGCCCGTCGGCGTAGCTGCACGCGATGGAAGCTCCCCCGATGCCGACGAGATAGACGATCATAACCCGCGTCTCGCCGAGGCGGTCGCCGAGCCAGCCCGCGATCGGCGCACCGAAGCCGAGCAGGAACGCACCGAGCGTCCACAGCGCGATCAGGTCGTTGTAGGGCAGCTTCCACAGCGGCTGCAGCACCAGCACCAGCGTCAGGAACAGCGCCGCGATGATGTGGAACAGCGCATGCGAGATGCAGCCGAAGGCAAGGACGGCGCGGGCCTGGGTGTGTGGCATGCACCGACACTACCGCCCTGCCGCCCGGGCGACAACGCGCCCCTCAATGTTTCCCGTCGCGCGGCGAGGACGATTGGCTCAGCTTGTCGACGTAGGCGATGCCGATCGCCGAGACGATGAAACTGACGTGGATGATGGTCTGCCACATCACCGCTGACTCGGTGAGCTTCGCGCCTGTCTTGCCGATGTTGCCGGCCTCGATGAACGTTTTCAGCAGGTGGATCGACGAGATGCCGATGATGGCCATGGCGAGCTTGATCTTCAGCACGCTGGCGTTCACATGACTGAGCCATTCGGGCTGATCACGATGTCCCTCGAGTTCGAGCCTGGAAACGAACGTCTCGTAGCCGCCGACGATCACCATGACGAGCAGGTTCGAGATCATGACCACGTCGATCAGCGCCAGCACGATCAGCATGATCTGCTGCTCGTCGAAGGTTCCGGCATGGCGGACGAGGTGCCAAAGCTCCTTGACGAACAGCACCACGTAGACGCACTGCGCGACGATCAGGCCGAGATACAGCGGCACCTGCAGCCAGCGCGATCCAAAGATCATGGTCGCGAGGATCCGGCGGAGCGAATCGGCCTGGGTCGGGTCGGTGGGCTTGGTTGGCATGGCTCTCGAATCACATTGCAATGAACCTGTTCCTAACATCGGCGCAGTCACCGTGGAAATGCGGCGACGCGGTTTCCAACACTTCGCTCCGAGCGCTTCCCGTCGCCTGGGCTGTCAAGGCCGGCTCTGGATGCTCACGTCGGTGGGGTGTCAATTGGGGCGAGCCAGCCTGCGTAGCGCACGAGGCGGCCAAAGTGCGGCAGTCGCGCCTCGACTTCGAAGCGGTAGCGGCCGTCCGCCTCGTGCTCGCGTGTCGCCACGATCGGCACCAGGGCGCGCGGCATCGGCATCCCGAAGACGGTCAGGCGTGAGACAGTAAGTCCGAGGCCGGTCGCATCGGCTTGCGGAACGAGCGTGATGACGGCCGGGCCGATGCGCTCGAGAATGCCGCCGTGGCCGGCCCGTTGCAGCGACGGAAACACACGGCTCCCAAACATGCGATGCCAGCACTCGGCGTCGCCGGCCGCGGTGAACGAAACGGTGAGCGGCTGGTCGGGGCCGGGCTGCGGCAGCCGAGCGATGACTGCGATCAGGCGGCAGATCGGATGCGTGCCGCGCTCGACGTCGGCGCGGCCGCTCCACACCGCCGAGCCGTCGAGATCGTGCAGCGCGCGCACCATTGGCGGTAGCCGGTCGAAGGAGGCGCCCAGCACGCGGCGGTAGAGCGGGATCGCCAGCGCCTGCGGCGGGGGTGTCGATGCCGTACTCATCGTGTCTGGCGGGGGCGCGTTCGGGAAGGCGGCTGGGCGAGCGTGGTGTGGCGCTCGACGTAGATCCGCCGCGCGCGATCGACGAGGAGGACCTCGATCGGGTCGCTGAAGCCGCGCACGGCGACATCCTCGACGGGAAAGCCTTCGGCGCTCCAGCCGGCCGTTAAGGCGAGCTCGCGCGAAACGACGAGCTGGCAGTGCTTGTCCTTGGTCAGCCCCTCCAGCCGGCTCGCTGCGTTGACGGTCGGGCCGATCACGGTGAGCGCCGCCGAACCGGGGTGGCCGATGCGGCCGATGACCAGCGGACCAACATGCAGCCCCATCGCCACGTCGAGCTCACGGCCCATCTCTGGCCGCATGTCCTGATTGACGACGTCCATGGCCCAATCGATCTTGCGCGCCGCGCGCAGCGCCTGGCGGCAGCCCTCCTCGGCGCCGACTTCGCGGCCGAACACGGCGAGCAGCCCGTCGCCCATGTATTTGTCGATCCAGCCGCCCTCGGACAGGATTGCCTCGCCGATGGCATCGAAGAACCGGTTGAGCAGGAACACCACGTCGAAGGGCAGCTGCTTTTCGGTCAGCGCCGTGAAGCCGCGCAGGTCGAGGAACATCACGGCGAGGCGGCGTTCGGCGCCTTCGCTGTCGGCTTCAGACGCGTTCGCCAGATGCGCACCCGCCGAGCCCGGCCGCAGCAACCTCGTCACCCGCATGGGCTGGTCGACCGGTAGCTGGCAGGCGAGGCGGACGTCGGGGTTCGCGCGGATGGCCGCGAGCGTGCGCGCCTCGCCGGCAGCGGGAGGCGGCAGCGCACCGCCGCCCAGCAGCTCCACCCGAACCCGGCAGGTCGAACAGCGCGCGCGACCGCCGCAGATCGAGGCATGCGGGATGCCGTTGGCGCGGCTGACATCGAGCAGCGTCGCACCGACCGGCGCCGTCACCGTCGGGCCTGCGACATAGGTGACCTGCATCATGGCGCCAGACTTGCGACGCGCGCGGCCCGCGGCGAGCAGGGCTGCCCCACACCCGACGAGGATGATGAATGCGTACTGGACGAGGTCGCGCAACGAGGCGAGCGTCGCGTCGATGTCGGCACTGGGCCAGGCGGTGCGCTGGCGGAGTGCCTGCAACTGGCCAGCATCGGCAATCAGCGCCGCGATGCTGCGGCCGCCTGCCGCAAAGCCGGCAATGGCGGCGACTGGCAACAGGACGGCGAGCACGGTCAACGCCGGCACTGCGATGCGGTAGGCGCGTGAGAATTTCAGCCACTGATGGATGCCGATGCAGCCGTGCACCCACACGAGCAGCAGCAGCAGGCTTTGCGGGATCGCGCGGGCGGGCCACAGCCGCGCCAGTTCGTAAGCGTAGTCGTCGAACACGCCGAACACCTGGTGGGCCACGCGCGTATTGACGATGTGAGGAAACAGCAAGATCGGAATGGCGAGGCCGGTGACGATCTGCGCCGCCTCCCAGGCCGGCATGCGCCAGGTGCGGCGCTGAGCGATGCGCGCAAGGCCGAGCACCACATGCACGATGAGAGCCCCAAACAGCAGCACGGAGCCTGGCAGCGAGCGCGTCACCGCCGTGCGCCAGTCCTGCAGCGCCTGCATGGCGTCGACGCCGAACAGTCCGAGCGCATGGTTCAGGAAGTGGGTGGCGGCGAACGCGAACAGCACGAGGCCCGAACCGAGCCGCAAGCGCTGGAGCAGGGAGCCGCGCAGAAGGGCGTGCATCGGAAGGGCCCGGGGTTGGCCGGGACTCAAAAACTCCGGCAATCACCAGGCGAGCTTGCTCCGCAGACGCCGAAAGCTCAAGGCCCCTGCGGCCGCGGCGACGGGGGTGGGCGGTTGACGAGCCACAGGCCCGCGAGGACGAGGCCAAGCCCCGCGACGAGACTAGGGTAAAGCGCCTCGCCGAGCAGCAGATGGCCAGCCAGCACGCCGAGCACCGGGGTCAGCAGCAGGAACGCCATGACCCGGCTGGCGGGATAGCGGGTGAGCAGTCAGTTGGTCGCGGTAAAGCAGAAGAAGGCCACGAACACGACGGTGAAGGCGAACGCCGAGAGCACGAGCGGCGAGGGGGCGACGATGCCGGG
>JANOJW010000211.1:0-2020 GCA_031418955.1 Hyphomicrobiales bacterium
GTCGAGGTCAACGTCGGCGCGCCGCAGGTGGCCTACCGCGAGACGCTTTCGCGGGCGACCGACATCGACTACACGCACAAGAAGCAGACCGGCGGTACCGGCCAGTTCGCGCGTGTGAAGTTCCGCATCGAACCCAACGAGGTCGGCAAGGGCAACGAGTTCGAAAGTGAGATCGTCGGCGGTGTCGTCCCGAAGGAGTTCATCCCGGGCGTCGAAAAGGGCGTGCAGTCGGTGTGGGACAACGGTGTCCTGATCGGCTTTCCGATCGTCGATACCAAGGTGACGCTGTACGACGGCTCCTACCATGAGGTGGACTCGTCCGCGATCGCGTTCGAGATCGCCTCGCGGTCGGCCATGAAGGACGGCTTCACCAAGGCCGGCATCAAGTTGCTCGAGCCGATCATGGACGTCGAGGTGGTGACGCCCGGCGACTTCGTCGGTGGCGTGATTGGTGACATCAATAGCCGTCGCGGCCAGATCCGCAACCAGGAGATGCGCGGCAACGCCACGGTGATCCGCGCCTTTGTGCCGCTCGCCAACATGTTCGGCTACGTCAACCAGCTGCGCTCGATGAGCCAGGGCCGCGCGTCCTACACCATGCAGTTCGGCCACTACGCCGAGGTGCCACGCAACGTCGCCGAAGAGGTGAAGGCAAAGTACGTGTGAAGTTTCTTCTGGCGCCTTCAGTTGCCCACGGGGTAACCGGCGCGTGAATGCGGCGAAAGCCGAGCAAGCTAAGGATCGGGCTGATCAGCCCACTGGAACGCGCCGGATGCTTGTGGGCATCTGAAGGCGCAAGCAACGCGCCGGATGCTTGTGGGCATCTGAAGGCGCAAGCAGGAAGACAGGAGCTAGCCATGGCGAAGGAAAAGTTCGATCGCAACAAGCCGCACGTGAACGTCGGCACGATCGGCCACGTGGATCACGGCAAGACGACGCTGACGGCGGCGCTGACGACGGTCTCGGCGGCCAAGGGCTGGACCAAGACGGCGGTCGCCTATGACGAGGTGGCCAAGGCCTCCGAGAGCCAGGGCCGGCGCGACCCGACGAAGATCCTGACCATCGCGACGAGCCACGTCGAGTACTCGACGGCGAACCGCCACTACGCCCACGTCGACTGCCCGGGCCATGCCGACTACGTGAAGAACATGATCACGGGTGCCGCCCAGATGGACGGTGCCATCCTGGTCGTCTCCGCGGTCGACGGCCCGATGCCGCAGACGCGCGAGCACATCCTGCTCGCCCGCCAGGTCGGCGTGCCTTTTATCGTGGTGTTCCTCAACAAGTGCGACGTCGTCGACGACGCCGAGCTGCTCGACCTGGTCGAGCTGGAGGTGCGCGAGCTGTTGAAGCACTACAAATATCCCGGCGACGACGTGCCGGTGATCCGTGGCGCGGCCATCAAGGCGCTCAACGGCGAGAAGGGCCCGCTCGCCGATGAGGCGATCCTCAAGCTCTACGAGGCCCTCGACAGCTACATCCCGCTGCCCGAGCGCGCCAAGGACAAGCCGTTCCTGATGCCGATCGAGGACGTGTTCGCGATCACCGGCCGCGGCACGGTGGTGACGGGCCGCATCGAGCGGGGCCTCGTCAAGGTCGGCGAGGAAGTCGAGATCGTCGGTCTCAAGGACACCCAGAAGTCGGTGTGCACGGGCGTCGAGATGTTCCGCAAGCTGCTCGACCAGGGCGAGGCTGGCGACAACGTCGGCTGCCTGCTGCGCGGCATCGACAAGGACGCGGTGGAGCGCGGCCAGGTGCTGGCCAAGCCCGGCTCGGTGAAGCCGCACAAGAAGTTCCTGGCCGAGGCCTACATCCTGACCAAGGACGAGGGCGGCCGTCATACGCCGTTCTTCAACAACTACCGTCCGCAGTTCTACTTCCGGACGACCGACGTCACCGGCGTGGTGACGCTGAAGCAGGGCACCGAGATGGTGATGCCGGGCGACAACGCGGAGATCAGCGTCGAGCTGATCCAGCCGATCGCGATGGAGGAGCAGGTCCGCTTCGCCATCCGCGAGGG
>JANOJW010000212.1:0-4138 GCA_031418955.1 Hyphomicrobiales bacterium
GTGATGTTTGTTCGTGAGTTGTGTTGCCCAATCCGGCAATGGCCGCTGGTTGCTGCCGCGGGCGCATTATTGATCGGTCTCGGGGGCACGCTGCCGTCGGCGGCCGAGGCGCAGGAAACAATTCTTGTCATGATCGGCCGCGTCCAGGCCCTCGACAAGATCGATCTTACGGGCAAGGCCGACTTTCTGGCCCGCGTGACGATCGCCGGCGAGACGTTCGTCAGCCCGGTGATCAAGGGTCAGGATGTTATCGAGCCCAACTGGTTGTTCAAGAAGACCGTCGGCCCGGGCTTGCACAACGTCAAGATCGAGATCCTGGACAAGGATGTGGTCAAGCAGGACCTGGTCGACATCAACCGGGTGAAGAACAAGCGGGACCTCGATTTCCAGGTCGATCTGCGGAAATCGAGCTGCGTGGTTCTGGGTTTCAGCGATCCTTACACGTGCGGGGACCAGATCCGGCGCGCTGGCGGTGAAACCAAGAGGGCCGAAATCACGTTCTTTGTCGATCGCGATACGCCTGTGACGGCGCAAGGTGCGCCGAAACCTGGAGACTTGGTGAAGGGCAAGTAGCTCTGCTGCGGCCGGCGCCGGTTTGCCCGGAGGAGTCGTCGCGTCGCAACGCGCGAGGAGCACGTCCCGGGAAGGGACTTGCCCCCTCCGCACCGACCATCGAGGCATTATTTTTTGCCCTTAGGCGGAGGCGGAGGCTTTGCCAACTCTACAGGAGACGGCGCCGGCTGCGGCTTCACAAGCGCTACAGGAGTCGCCTGCTGCGGCTTCACAAGCTCCACAGGAGACGGCCTACTCAACTCTTGGAGTCTCTCAGCGATCGGCACACGCTCCTCGGCTGGCGGGCGGGCGCCCGGCAGGATGACGACAGTCTCGATCAGGTGCGGCTTCACTGGCGATGTCGGCACCAGCGCCGGGTTGTGATCGTGCCGTGCAGGATGGGCCTTCGGCGTGGCGCGCTATCCCCTGCGACCCGGCACCCCTCCACACGCCCTTGCAGTGGGGCGAGGGTCGGGGTGAGGGGCTGCATCAGGTGTCTGGCTTCAGCCTGACGCCGTGGCACCGTCTGGCCTGGGTGCCTGACTTACAGTTTTGAAAATACCTCTGAAGCCAGCCACCGTGGCACTGAGCCCGTGGCGGTGCCAGGCTGAAAGCCAGGCACCAGCTAGGCCGCGCCTTCGAGGCGCAGCAGCTTCTGCTTGGTCGTTGCCCCGCCTGGCGCCGAGAAGCCGCCGATGCGCCGGCCGGCCGCGAGCACGCGATGGGACGGCGACGCCCCTCTGCTGCCGGGGTTGCTGGATTGAGCTGGAGCCTTAGGTGCCGGCGAGCCCGAAAACCAGGGCTCATTTCATCTTAACCAAACGGTGTAACTCGCTGAATCATCGATATCATAGTTAATCGACGATAAGGCTACTGGGAGGGCCGTGAGCGCGATTTAAGTCGCTTTGGCTAGGGGGACCCCTGGGCTGTTGGTAAACGCGGTCCTAGCGGCCTCCCAGGGCCGCGCAGAGGCCATTGCGGCCGCGAACTGGGGTCGGCTGCTCGCAATGGGGCTCGCAGCAAGCGTCCGGCCAGGGACGCAAGCCAGAGGGATGCGAAAGCATCGATGTTTCTCGCCGGCCGACGACGACCGCTTCGACACCGAGCATTCATGACAACCCTGGCCCGATCCGATAGAACGCGCCAAACGCGGACAGCTACACAACAGGAGACGGGCACATGGCGAAAGTGGCATTCATCGGCCTCGGCGTGATGGGCTATCCGATGGCGGGGCACCTTCTGAAAAAGGGCGGCCACGAGCTCACCGTCTACAACCGCACGTTCGCCAAGGCCGAAGCCTGGGTGAAGGAGTACGGGGCGGGTCGCGCCGTGCGCACGCCGGCCGAAGCCGCCCGGGGCGCCGAGTACGTGTTCTGCTGTGTGGGCAACGACGACGACCTGCGCTCGGTGACGCTCGCCAAGGACGGCGCCTTCGAAACGGTCGCCAAGGGCGCGACCTTCATCGACAACACCACGGCGTCGGCCAACATCGCGCGCGAGCTGTATGCAGTCGCCCAAGCAAAGGGCTTCCACTTCATCGATGCGCCGGTGTCGGGCGGTTCGGCTGGCGCGCAGAACGGCGTGCTCACCGTGATGTGCGGCGGCGACAAGGACGCCTTCGAGACGGCGAAGCCCGTGATCATGGCGTTCGCGCGCGCCTGCAACCTGATCGGGGAGCCGGGCGCCGGCCAGCTCACCAAGATGGTCAACCAGATCTGTATCGCTGGCCTCGTGCAGGGCCTCGCCGAGGGCGTGCACTTCGCGCAGAAGGCCGGTCTCGACATTCCGATGGTGATCGAGACGATCTCCAAGGGCGCGGCCGGCTCCTGGCAGATGGACAACCGCTGGAAGGCGATGGCCGAGGGCAGTTACGACTTCGGCTTCGCCTCGAGCTGGATGCGCAAGGACCTTGGCATCTCCATCGACGAGGCGAGGAAGAACGGCGCGCATCTGCCAGTCGCTGCCCTCGTCGACCAGTTCTATTCCGAGGTGATCAAGCTCGGCGGCGCCCGCTGGGACACCTGCAGCCTGCTCGCCCGCCTGAACAACCAGAGCGCGGAGAAGAAGTGACACTTGCGGCGACGCGGGTCGCGCGAGGCTCCGTGTCGCCCCAACTCACCTCTTATCCGGCGGCGGCGAGGGGTTCTCGGCGCTGCCGGCCGTCGCGCCAGCGTCGATCGGGTGAATGACGCCGGTCACCCAGCGCGCCATGTCCGAACACAGATAGACGACGCCGTTGCCGATGTCCCACCCCGTGCCCTCGACCTGCAGCAGCGAGCGCTTGCGGCGGGCCTCGCGCAGTGCAGGATCCATGCCGTTGCCCCTCGCGTAGACCATCGGCGTGTAGACCATGCCCGGCGCGATGCAGTTGACGCGGATGCCCTCGCGGCCGTGGTGGGCAGCCATCGCGCGCGTCATGTTGACGACGGCGCCCTTCGATGTCGGATACATCAAGCCGGTGTGGCCACCTTTCAGGCCCGCCACCGAGGCGATGTTGACGATCGCGCCGGCTTTCAATTTGCGCATTTCGGGGATCGCGTAGCGCGCCATCAGCATCATCGCGGTGACGTTGATGCGCATGTCGCGGTCCCAGTCCTCGAGATCGAGGTCGACCGCGGTGCCCCCCGTTCCGCCGACCCCGACGTTGTTGACGAGAATGTCGAGCCGGCCCCACGTGGCGACGGTCTTTGCCACCGCCGCCTCGCACGACGCCGCATTGGTGACGTCGGCGTCGACCACCATCGAGGTGCCGCCCTCCGTGTCGATCATCGCCTTCGTCGCTTGCGCGTTCTTCGTCACCGCATCGAGCAGCGCGATCCTGACGCCTTCGCGCGCGAGCAAGATGGCCGCCGCGCGTCCGTTGCCGATGCCGTCGGCGCGTGAGCCGGCGCCGGTGACGATGGCGACCTTGTCCTTCAATCCCATGTCGGGCATGTGCGGCTCCTCGTTGCCGGGAATGGCTGGACGAGTAAAGCGGAGGCCTGCGCCAACATCAATCGACGCTGGCCGGGCTCGCGCATTTTCGGTTATCACTCAGGCCTAAACGTCGCCCCTCATTCGGAGCCCCGCCATGCTCAATGCGCCAGCCCCCGCCCCGCTCGACAAGGCGGTGATCGCCACGCTCGAGAAGATCACCACCGCGACGCTCACCACGATCCTGCTGAAGAAGGGCCTGCGCAACGTGTGGATGCGCGGCACCGCGCCGCTGACGCGAGGACAGCCGCGGATCGTCGGCCGCGCCTTCACGTTGCGCTTTGTCCCGGCGCGCGAGGATCTGGCGACGCCTGAATCGTGGTCGTCGCCGATCTCGACGCGCGGGGCAATCGAAGCCATGACACCGGGCTGCATCGCCGTCGCCGATGCGATGAACGTTACCGACGCCGGCATTTTCGGCGACATCCTATGTGCGCGCATGAAGAAGCGGGGCGTCGCCGGCCTCGTCACCGACGGCGTGGTGCGCGACCTTGCCGGTGTGCTCGGCACCAAGCTCCCCGTGTGGTGCCGGGGCGGTGCGGCGCCGCCCTCGGTCGCCGGCCTCACCTTCGTCGCCTGGCAGCAGCCGATCGCCTGCGGTGGCGTCGCCGTG
>JANOJW010000213.1:0-13080 GCA_031418955.1 Hyphomicrobiales bacterium
TTCATCATCAACCTGGTGCCGGCCGTGCTCGGCGTGCCGCTGCGCACCTTCGCCATTGGCACGTTCTTCGGCATCATCCCGGCAACCTTCGCCTTTTCCTATCTCGGCGACACCCTCGACCGGGTCATCTCGGAGGCGCGCGCCGGCTACGATGCCTGCGTCGCCGCCAAGGGTGCAGCGCCGTGCAAGCTGACGGTCGAGCTCGGAATGCTTCCGATCAAGCAGATCCTGCTGTCGCTGACCTTGATCGGCCTCGTCGCGCTGATCCCGCCGGTGCTGAAAAAGTGGAGAGCTCGCCATGCAGCGGCATAACGATTCTGGCCAGGACGGCGCGGGCGCCGGCGCGTCACCGACGCCGACGCAGTACGGCGAGGAGATCAAGGCGGATCTGTGCATCATCGGTGCGGGCTCGGGCGGCCTGTCGCTCGCCGCCTCGACCGTGCAGCTCGGCATGAAGGTCGTGCTGATCGAGAAGCATAAGATGGGCGGCGACTGCCTGAACTACGGCTGCGTGCCCTCGAAGGCGATGATCGCCGCCGCCCGGCGCGCGCACCTGATGCGCACGGCCCAGCCGTTCGGCATCGCGCCGGTCGAGCCGCAGGTGGACCCGCGTCGCGTGCACGATCACATCAAGTCGGTGATCGCGGCGATCGCGCCCAACGACTCGGTCGAGCGCTTCTCAGGGCTCGGCGTGCAGGTGATCCAGGCCGCCGGCCGCTTCTACGACAAGAGCAGCGTCATCGCCGGCGACCGGCTCGTGCGCGCCAGCCGCTTCTGCATCGCGACGGGGTCCTCGCCCGCGATCCCGCCCATCCCGGGTCTCGACACGGTTCCCTATTTCACCAACGAGACGATCTTCGACAACCAGCGCCCGATCGGCCATCTGATCGTGATCGGCGGCGGGCCGATCGGCATCGAGCTTGCTCAGGCGCACGCACGTCTTGGCGCCCAGGTCACCGTGCTCGAGGGCTTGAAGGCACTCGGCAAGGACGACCCGGAGCTCTCCGAAGTCGTGCTGAAGAAGCTGCGCGCGGAAGGCCTCACGATCCGCGAAGGCGCCAAGGTCGAGCGCATCGAGGGACGCCCCGGCGCCCTGCGCATCGCCGTCGCCACATCCGAGGGAGCCGATGTGGTCGAGGGCACCCACATTCTCGTTGCCACCGGCCGCAAGCCGAACCTCGGCGATCTCAACCTTGAAGCCGCCGGCATCAAGTACGACCGGCGGGGCATCCAGGTCTCCAAGAGCCTCGTCACCTCCAACTCCCGCGTGTTCGCGATTGGCGACGTCACCGGCGGTCTGCAGTTCACCCACATGGCCAACTATCACGCCGGCATCGTGCTGCGCCGGCTGCTGACGCGCATTCCCTTCAAGGTGCGCGAGGACCACGTGCCCTGGGTCACCTACACCGATCCCGAGCTCGCCAATATCGGCCTCACCGAGGACGAGGCGAAGAAGCGCTTGGGAACCATCAAGGTCTATCGCTGGCCCTACCACGAGAACAACCGGGCGCAGGCGGAGCGCGTGACCGAGGGCTTTGTCAAGGTGATCACCGACAAGAAGGACCGCATCGTCGGTGCGGCTATCGTCGGCGAGCACGCGGGCGAACTGATCCAGATGTGGTCCCTCGCCGTATCCCAGGGCATGAAGATTACCGCCATGACCCAGTGGATTTCGCCCTACCCCACGCTCACCGAGATCAACAAACGGGCGGCACTGGGCTATTATGCGATGAAGGCTGGCAGTCCGATCGTGCGGACGCTGGTCTCAGTGATGCGCAAGCTCGGCTGAGCGCCAAGCGCGAAATCGGGAAACGGACTTGGACCAGAGGGCCGATCGGGAGCTGGATGCGGAGCGCAGCACCGCTGCGCCGGTTGGTGTCGCCATGCGCTTTCGCCAGCGGGTGCGCGATCTCGGCCTCTCATCGAAACTGCTGCTGCTGACTCTGATGTTCGTGATGCTCGCCGAAGTGCTGATCTTTGCACCCTCGATCGCCAACTTCCGCCTCAATTGGCTGATGGACCGGGTGACCGCAGCCCAGTTGGCCTCGCTCGCCGCCGACGCCTCGCCGACGGGCGATGTTCCGCAGTCGCTTCGCAACGAGCTGTTGAAGGCAGCCCAGATCAAGGCCGTGGCGCTCAAGCGCAACGACCAGCGACAGCTCATCTTGTATTCCGACATGCCGAGCGTCATCGATGCCACCGTCGACCTGACCCAGCTCGGCCGCAACGGCGGCAGCACGTCGCTGGGCTCGCGCTTCGCCTCGATCTGGGACGCCATGGCCGTGATGGTCTCGTCGGGCGAGCGCACCTTGCGCGTGATCGGGCGGCCCGGTGACGACGCCGGCGACCTGATCGAAGTGGTGTTGCCCGAGCGGCCGCTCAAAAATGCGATGATCCGCTTCGGGCTCAACGTGCTCGGCCTCTCGATCCTGATATCGGTGATCACCGCGGCGCTCGTCTACATGGCGCTCAACCGGCTACTGGTGAAGCCGATGCAGCGCATCGCTTCGAACATGCAACGCTTCAGCCAGATGCCCGAGGACCGGAGCCGGATCATCGCGCCATCCCAGCGTGGCGACGAGATCGGCACGGCCGAGCGCGAGCTTGCGCACATGCAGGCGGAGCTCGCGCAGCTGTTGAGCCAGAAGAGCCGGCTTGCCGCGCTCGGCCTTGCCGTCAGCAAGATCAGCCACGACCTGCGCAATCTTCTCGCCAACACACAGCTCCTGTCGGACCGCCTGACCTCGAGCCCTGACCCGACCGTGCAGCGGTTCGCCCCGAAGCTGATCGCCTCGCTCGACCGGGCGATCGCCTTCTGCAACGACTCGCTGACCTTTGGACGCGCCGCCGAGCACGACCCGCGTCGGGAGGAGATCCCCCTCGAGCCCCTCATCGCCGACGTCGGCGAAGGCCTCGGCCTGCCGCGCGAAGGCGTCGTCGGCTGGCGCATGAGCGTGGCCGCCGAGGTCACCATCGACGCCGACCGCGATCAGCTGTTTCGCGTGCTCACCAACCTCGTGCGCAATTCAGCTCAGGCGCTGGAGGCACAGGAACCCAAGCGGGCAGGCGTCATCACCGTCTCGGCCGTCAGGCGCGAGGGCGCCACCGAAATCCGCATCGCCGACGATGGTCCAGGCGTGCCGCCGCGCGCGCGCGAGCATCTGTTCCAGGCCTTCCAGGGCTCCGTGCGCAAGGGCGGCACCGGCCTCGGCTTGGCAATCGCGCACGAACTGGTCGTCGCCCACGGCGGCACACTGACGCTGGCCGACACCCGGAAAGGCGCCGCCTTCGACATCCACATCCCGGACCGGGTCGAGTAGCGCGTCGGCGGCCAGAACCCCATGTAAGCAATTGAATTAAAATAAAAAACTATCCGCCTTATCGGCCCAGGCTAATTCCCCTAACATGGCGCTCGACCCTCACCCCCCTTTCCCGGAGGCTTCGATGGATTGGGACGAGCCCAAAGCCCGCAAGACCTTCGCCATCGGCGAAAACCTGAGCACGCTGTCGGTCGGCGAGCTCGAGGATCGTATTGCCGCGCTTGCCGCCGAGATTGATCGCGTCACGGCGGAGGTCGACGCGAAGAAGAAGCACAGCGCCGCCGCCGCCAGCATCTTCAAGAGCTGACATCACGAAAGCCACACGCCACATGACCGCGACGATCGACTGGCCGCCCTCGCTGTGGGCTGCGGTGACGAAGCCAGGCCCGACCTTGCCCGAGGTCAATGGCGACATGATCGCCGACGTCACCGTGATCGGCGCCGGCTTCACCGGCCTTTCCACCGCCCTGCATCTCGCCCGCCGCGGCATCGATGTCGCCGTGGTCGAGGCGGCCGAGCCCGGCTGGGGCGCATCGGGTCGCAACAACGGCCAGGTGATCCCGACCCTGACGCGGCCCGAGCCCGACGACATCGTCAAGCGCCACGGTGCGGCCGGCGAACGCCTCGTGGCGCTGATCCGCGACTGCGCGCAGATCCTGTTCGATGTCGCCAAGGAGGAGGGCATCGACGCCGAGGCCGAACAGAACGGCTGGGTGCAACCGGTGCATTCGCCCGGCCGCATGAAACTCGCGGAGCGCCGCGTCAAGCAATGGGCGAAGGTCGGCGCACCGGTCGAACTGCTCACCAAAGCCGAGATCGCGCGCATCACCGGGTCGCAAGCCTGGGACGGCGGCTGGTGGAACCGCACCGGCGGCCATATCAATCCGTTGGCACTTGCGCGCGGGCTGGCGGCGGCGGTCGTCAAGCGCGGCGGCCGCGTCTACGCCCGCTCAGCCGTCAACACCTTCGCGCGGCGCGGCGCTTTCTGGTTCGCCGAGACCGCGCAAGGCACCATCAAGAGCCGAGCGCTGGTGCTGGCGACCAACGCCTATTCAGCTGAATTCTCCGCCGCGCTGGCGCCAGCGATCGCGCGCCAGGTGGTGCCGGTGTTCTCCTGGCAGATGGCGACGACGCCCGTCTCCGACAATGTGCGCGGCTCGATCATGCCGGGTCGCGAGGCGGTCTCCGACACCCACCGCGAGCTCTATTTCGCGCGCTACGATAAGCGCAATCGCCTCGTCACCGGCGGCGCGATCCTGCTGCCGTGGAAGCGGCGCGAGCGCATGCAGCCCTATATCGCGGCCCGCCTCGAACGCCTCTTTCCCCAGCTCGGCCCCGTCAAGTTCGACTACGTCTGGAACGGCTACGTCGGCATGACCCGCGATTTCTTTCCGCGCATGCACCAGCTCGGCCCCGACGGCTTCGCCTGGGTCGGCTGCAACGGCCGCGCCGTCGGCTTGTCGGTGGCGCTCGGGCGCGAGCTGGCGAAGGCCGTCACCGGCGCGCCGGTCTCCGAGCTGGCGCTGCCACTCACCGAGCCCGATCCGCTGCCGTTGCACGGTATCGCGCGCCGTCTCGCACCGCTGATGCTCATGCCCTATCGCCATCTCGACCGCCGCGAGATGTGACAGCCCGCTCCGATGTCCCAGCCGCAGGGCACTTCGTTCGTCGACACAGACGTTACGCGCGGGGCTACCCGCCGCCGCGCTGGAAGGCGATGTCGAAGGAGCGCAGGAACGCTGCGCGGGCGGACTCCGGCACGGTCGCGAGAACAAGCGTCACGCGCGCCTGCGGCAGTAAGATGAGGCCGCCGAGACGGCGCTTCTCCAATTCCTCGACGTGGATCACCGCACGGTGCGCGCCGATGCGGAACGAGGCCGCATCGTCGGCGCCAAAGTGCGCGTCCGCGTCGAGCGTGCGAGGCTCGCCGCGAGCTCTGCCCGCGTGATGGTCATCAGCTTTTCGATGCGCTCGGGTGGAGGGCCGGCCATCGGTGCTCCCTGTGTCTGAAGCAGGTGTCAGATACCCGACACGTCACGGGCCATGCCGCTTGCGTCTTGTCGGGTATCTGACACGCCGCACGGGCCATACCGCACGCGTCTAGTCGAGTATCATACCAGCGGCCGGATCTGACACTGCCCAGGGCTCAAACGACGGGCTTGCGGCCGATGTGAACGGCAACGATGCCCAGTGTCAGCAACTCGAACGAGACATCGACGAAGCCGATTGCCTCCATCTCGCGCTTCAGGCCCTCGGCGTCGGGGAAATCATGGATGCCCTTCAGCAGATACCGGTAGGCCGATGCATCGCCGCCGGTGGCGATGCGCCCGATCAGCGGCATGCACCAGCCCATGTAGACGAGATAGAGCCGATGCAGCCACGCGGCACGGATCGCCGACGCTTCGAGCGCAATGAACCGGCCGCCGGGCTTCAGCACCCGGACGGCCTCGGCGAGCGCCCGCTGGCGATCGCAGATCTTCAAGCCGAGCGACATCGAGTAGAGGTCGATGCTGGCGTCGGCAATGGTCGGCATCGCGTGCGCGTCCAGGATCTGGAAGTCCAGCGCCGGCGCGGACGCCGACGTCGCCTGCCGCGCGATCGCCAGCATCGGCGCACTGATGTCGGAGACGATGATGTGGCGCTCCCGATCGATGCCGGGCTCGAGTGCGACGACGCGGCGGATGATGTGGCCGGTGCCGGCGGCGGCGTCGATCATCGAGTGCCAGTCGGCGGCGACGATGTAGCGGGCGACGCGAGACTTCCAGCCGCGATGCAGGCCAAGGCTGAAGATATCGCAGAGCAGATCGTAGCGGCCAGCGATCCGGCTGAACACGTCGTCGACCCCGGCATCGAACCGGGCCGCGTTCGCCGCGTCCTCGCGCTCACGCCGTGCTGATTGCTCGAGATCACCGGCCATTGCTCACCCACCGGCCACCGGCGGCCACACGGCGACCGCATCGCCAGGCTTCAGCTGCACTTGTGCGCGGACGGCTGGCGGCTGAAAAATGCCGTTGAGCAGTACGAGGTGGCACGCCTCGCGCGGCACGTTGTGCGCATCGAGCAGGTCCTTGATGGTGGTGCCGTCGGAAACCTCGAGCGGCGCCTCGTTGCGTTCGGCGTGCCGGGGCAGATAGACGCCGAGCGAGGCGTAGAGCTTGAGCGTCACCTGCATCGGCGTAGCTCCGCACCGACTCGTCGTGCAGAGACGCTGCGACATCGCTTCGCAAATGGGGCTGCCGCCCCATGCCCCGCGTGGGGGACACCCCCCCACCCCCGCTTTTTGCGAATGGAGATCGTTGCAGCGATGTACTCAATCACAAAAAGGAGGGGGCTTGGGGGACACGTCCCCCAAGCGGGTACGGGCGGCAGCCCGTTTGCCGAAGGCAACTCGCGCCCCACGCTCATACCGTTGGCACTTTCACGCGCGGCGCGCCGGGGCCGAAGCCCGGCATGCCTTGAGCCGTTGCGACGTAGGCCTCCATCACGCGCTCGGGCGAGCGCATGAGGCGGCCCTTCCAGCCGCCGAGGTGGACGCCGGTCTGGATCAGCCCGCGCAGGATGCCGACGTTCTCCGTGACGCCGACGCATTGGGCGCCGGCAAGCTTGTCGCCGTCGAATTCGAGCCGCATGTACTTCCAGCCCCGGTCGTCGACGAGCTTCGAGGAGGCGCCGCCTTTGGCGCCCTGCCACAGCCCGAAGGAGGACGAGATGAGCCCCATGGTATCGAGCACGTTCATGTTGAGCGAGCCGCGATGCCGCGTCGGGATGCCTGCCATGTTGAGGCCGGCGAAGCGGCCGTGCTCGACCGCGGTCGGCTGGATCGCCAGCATATCGGCCTTGCCGGTCGAGAGGTCGGTGCCCTCGCAGCAGTCGCCGGCGGCGTAGACGTTCGCCGCCGTCGTGCGCAGGTGATCGTCGACCCGGATGCCGCGATCGACGGCGATGCCGGAGCCGACGAGGAAACCCGCGTTGGGGCGAACGCCGACCGCCATGACGACGAGGCGGGCCGGCAACGTGTTGCCGCTCGAGAGCTGTACGCGCAGCGGGCCGCCACCGCCCTGGTCCTCGATGGCTCGGATGCGCTCGACGCGCTGGCCGGTCAGCACGCGCACGCCCTTCGCCTCGCACCAGCGCTGCAGCATGCCGCCGGCGGTCTCGTCCATCATGCGCGCGACCATGCGAGGCGCGAGTTCGACGACGGTGAGGTCGGCGCCCGAGGCATGCAGCGCCTCCAGGATGATCGAGCCGATGAAGCCTGCGCCGCACAGCACCACCGGCGCGCCCTTCGAGGCGAGTTTCACGATCTCGCGTGCGTCCGCGAGCGTCCAGCAGGAATGCACGCCGGGCAGGTTGGCGCCCTCGATCGCCGGCATGATCGGCGAGGCGCCGGAGGCGATCAGCAGGCGGTCGTAGCTGAGCTCCTTGCCGCCCGCGAGGAACAGTTTTCTCGCGCCCGTATCGATGCCGCCGGCGCGGCCGTGCACGACCTTGATGGCGTGCGTGTCGTAATGGCCGGCGGTCTGGCGCAGGTAGGTGCCGGGTTCCTTGATGTTGCCCTGGAGCAGATAGGGGATCGCCATGCGCGAGTAGGGCGGCGCCTCCTCGCCCGTGATCAGCGTAACGTCAGCGCGGCTGTCGGTTGCGCGGATGGTCTCGGCGGCAGTGACGCCGGCCGGACCGGCGCCGAGGATGACATGGTGCATGGGGCTACTCGCTCTCCCAAATTTGCTGTTCATTCGACGCTTCAGGCGAGCTTGCGATACGCTTGGCGGCCCGCGTCTTTCGCCGCCTCACACGAGCGTCGTGTTCCTTGTTGACCGCCACCAGCGCTTCTGCGTGGTACAGATTCCAGCGATCCTCGCACTGGCACCACGGCAACTTTGCGCCCTTTCCGTCGAAGGCATAACCGTACCCGGCTTCGATCATGATTTCCGCCAAGCTCTGACCTGCGACGTAGACTCGAACGAGTTGGCGCCGATGCTTTTCGGACTTATTGATGATGTCGATATGCAAAGCCCCAAGCGCTGCGCCTCGCTTCAGCTCCTCCTCGAGAAACGCAATCGCTTCCAGGCCAAGTTGGTTCTCTTCGTCGCAATGCGGCTGGCCACGCGATAGCCCTCGCACAGCTGGTGCATCGAAGCCGTCCAACCGCCAGCTCTGACCGCCGATTATGATGGTGTCTCCATCGACGATTCGGCACAGGCCATCACGGCTCACCGGCAGAAGGTTTGCTGTGTTGATCGCCAGCGATCCAAACTCGGTCTCGATCGACGACACGACGCAACTCCTTGGATGCTACAGGCGATGATGCTGCACGTTTCGGAATATCGTACATCAGCTCCGTTGCTGCTGCTCGGCGAGACGTTCGATCTCGTCGAAGAACTTGCCGATTGCCTCGCTGAGGTTGCGCGGGCCGACCGTGGCGCGGAAGGCGCCGGGCTCAAAGTGCCATGCGAGGCAGTCCGTCTGCGACCGCGCGATGCGCTCGCGCGACGTCGCGAGGCTAGCGAGATCGGTGCCCTTGGTGTCGACGATCAGCGACCAGCCGTTGCGCCCGTTGCCGAAGTCCAGCGGCTCGAGCTTGATCCCGTGTTGGTGCTCCCACTCGTCGTCGCGGTGGGCCGCGTACCACTCGAGAAGGCGCGTCAATTGATGTTCGTGCGCGGACACTAGCGGCGTCGCCCGTCGCGTTCGTCCAGCATTTCCGCTAGCACGCGTGGCAGAGCATCAACTTTGCCCTCCACACTGCTGAGCCGCTCCTTGACGTCCGCCATCTCAGACGAAAGTCGTGCCACGCGCGAGTCGGTCAGTCGCAAGCGTACGTCGATGAAATCTGGAATGGCGTGCCACTCGCCCTTGAGCTGATCGATCTGGTCCTCGCACTTGGCGATCCGCTCAGCGATGGTTGGTTGGTTCGGCATGGTTTCGTCCTCCTCAGTCACGAGAACAAAACGTCAACACAATCGAGGTGCATAGGCAAGAACAAACCGGGAGCGGCCGCCGATTTCACGACCGCTCCTCGCAGCCGATCAGCCGATCACACGCCCAACCGGCTCAGCGTCTCGTTGGTCGGCACGCCTTCCTTGGTCCAGCCGCGGAGCTGGTAATACTCGGGCAGCATCTTGTCGAGGCCGACAGTCAGACCCTTGGCGGGACCCGATTTAGCTGCCTCTTTCAGGAGCCGCGGCGGCAGGTTGTCATCCTTGGCGGTGAAGCCCGCGCGCATATTGAACTGGCGCTCGAGGTTCCAAATGCGCTCGCCGGTCTCGAGCATCTTCTCGGGCGTCCAGCCGCCCTCGCAGCCGGCATCGATCTGGGGTGCGATGTCGTTCAAGGTCCACGCGAAGGTCGTGAACACGCACAGACCCGTTGAATCGACCGCCGACGTCGCATCCTGGAACGCCTTGACCAGCGCCGGCTTGCCATCGGTCGTCAGCGGGTCGGTCTTCTCAGGGACCCCGAGGATTTCCGATGACACCGTGTAGGAGCGCAGGTGGCAGGCGCCGCGGTTGGAGGTGGCGTAGGTCAGGCCCATGCCCTGGATGCCGCGCGGATCGTAGGCCGGGAACTCCTGGCCTTTCACCGTCATGGCGAGTTCGGGACGGCCGTACTTGGCGGTCAGCCGTGCGGAGCCCAGCCCGAGCTCCGCGCCAAAGCCTTCCGCCTTGCCGGTCATCTCGACGGCTTTGACCAGCGCTTCCGCCGAGCCGAACTTGAACTCGACGCCGCCGGTCTTGGCCTTGTCGATCAGCCCCAACTCATAGAGCTCCATCGCCGCGCCGACGGTGGCGCCGAACGAGATCGGGTCGATGCCCTGCTCGTTGCACACGAAGTTGGCGAAGGTCAGCGCCTCGAGATCGTTGACGCCGGTGGCAGCCCCCAGCGCCCAGGCCGCCTCGTACTCGAGCCCGCCGGAAGCGTGCCAGTACTGCGGCTTGTTCTGGATCGAGAAGTGCTTCTCGTCGATTTTCGAGATGCGCCCGCAGGCGATGGTGCAGCCGAAGCAGGCCTGGTTGGTGAGCAGGTTCTTCTTGCCGTCCGACTTGCGCGGCGTGGCCATGGCCTCTGCCGAGATCGCATGCGCGCCCTCGAACTGGATGTCGCGCGCATTGCGAGTCGGCAGCGCACCCGCCTCGTTGATGACGTTCATCAGCACCTGGGTGCCGTAGGTCGGCAGGCCCTGGCCCGTGACGGCGTTGCTGGCGAGCACCTTCTTGCCGGCGTTGGTCGCAGTCATGAAAGCCTTGAAGTCGCGCACCTTGACGCCGCCGGTGCCTCGAACGGCGACGGCCTTCAAGTTCTTCGAGCCCATCACCGCGCCGACGCCCGAGCGGCCGGCCGCGCGATGGAGATCGTTGACCACGGCGGAATACAGCACGAGCTTCTCGCCGGCGACGCCGATCGCGGCAACGTGCATCATCGGATCCTGGTGCTTCGATTTGATCGCGGCGTCCGCGTCCCACACCGACTTGCCCCACAGGGCGCCCGCATCATGCAGCTCCGCCTTGTCGTCGAACACGGTGAGGTAGACGGGCTTTGGCGAGCGGCCCTCGAAGATGATCATGTCCCAGCCGGCGAACTTGAGTTCGGCACCGAAGTAGCCGCCGGAGTTCGAGCAGGCGATGGCGTTGGTCAGCGGCCCCTTGGTGATCACGGAGTAGCGCCCGCCCGTGGAGGCCGGGGTGCCGGTCAGCGGCCCCGTCGCCATGATCAGCTTGTTGGCCGGCCCGAGGGGATCGCACGTCGCATCGATCTCCTCGACGAGGTACTTCGATGCGAGGCCGCGCTGGCCCAGATACTTCATCGCCCAATCCATGTTGAGCGGCTCGGGTTTGCAGGTGCCGTTGGTGAGGTTGACGCGGAGAATCTTGCGGGTCCAGCCCATGGGTCTCAAGTCCTTCTCGAACTGCCGTACCGAAATGCTCGGCCATGGGGTCCGACCCGAGGGTCCGACCCTGCGATCACGGTCAATGCGCGACCGGGTTTTTGGTGTTGCGGTCGGTGTTGCCGGCGTCGGTCTTCTTGGCCCACATCTTCATCTTCTCGAAGCCGGACTGCTCGACGTCGCTGTAGGTGATGGCAGCCGTCGGGCAGGCTTCGGCGCAGGCGGGCTTGCCCTGGCACAGATCGCACTTGATGACCTTGCCCGTCGAGGCGTTGTAATTGATGGTGCCGAACGGGCAGGCGATGGTGCACACCTTGCAGCCCACGCACAAGTTCTCGTGCACGATCTTGACGCCCGAGGCGTCGGTGGTGATCGCGTTGACCGGGCAGGCCTGCTGGCACCAGGCCTCCGCGCACTGGGTGCAGGTGTAGGGGACGAAGCGGGCGTCCTGGTGGAAATCGAACACGCGGATGCGGGACTTGGAGGGGTTGAACTCGCCCTCGTTCTCATAGGAACAGGCCATCTCGCATTGCTTGCACCCCGTGCATTTGCCGGGGTCGATCACCAGGGCCTTGAGCATCCGTTTCCTCCTCGTGGCCGGGCGCCGCCTCTCTCATCGGGCGTGTACGTGACCTCGGCTCGGGCCTGAGAGTAGGCTGAACCGCCGAGCAACGGAAGCCGGTTTGTGCAGGTCTGCGCTGGATCGCCGATGCGGCCGTCGATCACGGATCAGTCACTCGATCGTGTGTTTACAGAAAATCCCGTTCTCGCGCTGGTCTCGTCAGCTGATCCAGGGTCCGATGCTTGACTGACCACATCAAAGAGCCGTCACCCCACGCTGTGACGATGCAACCGTTGCTGGCACTCGCCGGGCTCGCCGGGGCCGGCGCGACGACGGTCGCCACGCTGCGTCTTTTTGCCGATGATCGCATCGGTTTCGTGGCCGTGGTTGCTGTCCAGGCGGTGCTGTTTGTTGCCGCGATTGCGATGGTCTGGCGCGGTACTATTCGGCGTCACGACCTCGTCCTCATTCTGGGGATCGGCCTCGTTGTGCGCGTCATCGCGATGACGGCGCCGCCCGCCCTGACCACCGACGCCTACCGTTACGTGTGGGACGGACGCGTGCAGGCAGCCGGCATCAACCCCTATCTCTATGTCCCGGCCGATCCGCGCCTCGCCCACCTGCGCGACGCCGAGATCTACCCCAACATCAATCGCCGGGAGAGCCACCCGACCATCTATCCGCCGGCCGCCGAATTGCTGTTTCGCTCAGCCCGCGTCTTCGGCGACGGCTTGCTCGGCATCAAACTGGTGATGCTGGCGTGCGAAATCGTCATCGTCGGCGCGCTGCTCGCCTGGCTGTCCGCCGAGGGCGTCCCACGCGAGCGCGTCATCGCCTACGCGTGGCACCCGCTGCCGATCTGGGAGTTCGCGAGCCAGGGTCATCTCGATGCCGCACTGACGGCGTTCGTGATGCTGGCGGTGCTGTCGGCGTCACGCGGTCGCCAGGTGCTTGCCGGCGTCGCCCTCGCCACCGCCGCGCTCGTCAAGTACCCGGCCTTGCTGTTTGCACCCGCGCTGTGGCGGCGCTGGCGGCCAGCCATGCCGCTCGCGATGCTGGCGACGGCGGCGCTGCTCTATGCGCCGTTTCTGTGGGGAGCGGGCCTCAAGGTGATCGGCTCGCTGTTCCTGCATCTCGACGAGGAGGGCTACAAGGACGGCTTCGGCTTCTATCTGGTCGGCATGCCGCGCCACATGGGCTGGCCCTATCTGCCCTCGCTCGTGTTCGCGGGCCTGGCAGCCGTCGCTTTGCTGGCGCTCGGCCTGCGCATTGCACTGCGTCGCGACCAGGACCGCGTCGAGGCTTCGGAGATG
>JANOJW010000214.1:0-8209 GCA_031418955.1 Hyphomicrobiales bacterium
TTTGGGTAGTACGCAGGCGACGTTGTAGTCGGCACTCGATAGAGACTTCACACCCCGTGCGAATACGTCCTGGTCGTGGAGTACGGTGATTACGTATTTCTCGAACCAGTACATGCCGCTCGCCGTGGCATCTGCGTCCGCCCCGCTCGGTGTGAGATCCAAGGCCCGGCCACTGACGTCTGCGTACCCATTGAAGCCCACGCGAACACAGGCTTCGTCAGCAATCATCAAGATTTCATGCGCGATCGTCCACCATGATGGTGGACGATCGAACTGTCCGAGCCCAATGAATATCGGCGCCTCGCCGAACTGCCCGAACAGGCTCCGCCAGCGTGTCGCGAGTTGTCCGATGCGCTCAAGCCCAATTTCCATGTCTTTGGCTAGCTGCGGATCAGTCGGCGGTTCCGCGCCGCGGTTAGAGCTCTGAAACGGATCGACTTGCCAGCTCTTCGCAATTGCCCGGCATTCTGCGATCGCCTCACGCTTCACGATGACCCGGCGATACTCTTGCTCACCCTGAGGAATCGGCCTGTCGCCTTTCGCCGGCTCAGCGACGATGTGATGATAGGCGCCGCTGATCTCCAGGAGATAAGCCGCCGCGGCGAATGCGTCGAACGGCACGAGAGGAGGTGTCTCATACCAGCCGAGCTGTCCGCTTGGCTGGGCCCGTTGCCAATGCCAGTAGGGAGCCTTGGGCCCCTTGTCTGGAAACAATCGCTTGAGAGTTCCCAGTACCGTATCGGCCATAACATCATCTCTTGCCCAAACTCCGCAGTCAGCTGATTTGATTGCAATTCTGCACGCGAAGCAAGCGACCATTGGGTCGAGGCGAGCGCTCGATTGGACTCAGTCGGTCGGCGAACAGCTTCAGATCGCCCGCGCTCTGCTCGACGCCCAGCGCCGCGATCCCCCTTGACTGCCAAGTTGTCGCAGGTCCACGATGAGCTTGCCGCGACTTTTTCCTCAGGTGCGGGGCGCGGCCTCGCGTCATCACGCCTGAGCGAAAAAGGAGCAAGCTCCATGGGAAAAGCCGAAGGAGGCGCGGGCCGTAGTGCCCGCTGCATCGCACTGGTCGGGCCTTATCTGTCCGGCAAGACCACGTTGCTCGAGGCCATCCTCGCCCGCACCGGCGCCATCACGCGCCAGGGCTCGATCGCCGACAAGAACACCGTTGGTGACGCCGCTACCGAGGCGCGCGACCACGGCATGAGCGTCGAGCCCAACATCGCCGACGTCGAGTTCCTGGGCGACAAGTTCACCTTCATCGACTGTCCGGGCTCCATCGAGTTCCAGAACGAGGCTAATGCGGTGCTCGCAGTCTGTGACGCGGCCGTCGTCGTGTGCGAACCCGACGAGAAGCGCCTTCCCGCCTTGCAGCTGATCCTGAAGCAGCTCGAAAACCGCGGCATTCCCCACTTCCTGTTCCTTAACAAGATCGACAGTTTCGCCGTGCCCGTGCGCGAGATCATTCCGATGCTGCAGCCGGCAAGCGGCAAGCCGCTGGTGCTGCGCCAGGTGCCGATCTGGACCAACGGCATCGCGACCGGGTTCGTCGATCTCGCGCTCGAGCGCGCCTTCGTCTACCGCGAGCATGCGCCGTCCGAAATGATCGAGATGCCGCCGACCGTGAAGGAGCGCGAGAAAGAGGCGCGCTTCCAGATGCTGGAAAAGCTCGCCGATTACGACGACGCGCTGATGGAGCAGCTGCTCTCCGACATGGAGCCGCCGCGCGACCGCATCTTCGATGATCTCTCACGTGAGCTGCGTGAGGGGTTGATCTGCCCGGTGCTGCTGGGTTCCGCGGAGAACGGCAACGGCATCGTGCGGTTGTTGAAGGCTCTGCGCCACGAGGCGCCGTTCGTCGACACGACGGTGAAGAGGTTGAAGCTCGAGAACGCGAAGTCGGCGGCGCACGTCGTCAAGACGCTGCATTCTTCGCACGGCGGCAAGCTGTCGGTTGTGCGCGTCCTGTCCGGCGAGTTCGGCGAGGGCACCACGGTGATGGGCAACGGCACTGAGGAGCGCATCGCCGGCGTGTTCGCGCTGCTGGGCTCGGACGCTCGCAAGCGCGGGGCTGCAAAGGCCGGCGATACCGTCGCGTTCGGGCGGCTCGAGAAGATTCGCACCGGCGAGACGCTGACGCTCGAGAAGGGTGGCATCAACCAAATCAAGGTTCAGGCACTGCCGCCGCCTGTGTACGGCCTCGCGATCGAGCTCAAAGATCGCAAGGACGAGGTCAAAATGTCGGCCGCCTTGTCGAAGCTGACGGAAGAAGACCCGACCATTTCGGTCGAGCACGCGAAGGCGACGCACCAGGTGGTGCTGTGGGGGCAGGGCGAGATGCACCTGCGAGTTGCGCTCGAACGGCTCCGACGGAAGTATGGCGTCGACGCACTGACCAAGCCGCGGCAGGTGCCTTACAAGGAGACGATCAAGAAGCCGATCGAGATCCGCGGCCGGCACAAGAAGCAGTCGGGTGGCCACGGCCAGTTCGGCGACGTCGTCATCGAAATCAAGCCGCAGGCGCGCGGCGAAGGCTTTAAATTCTACGAGGAAATCCATGGCGGCGTGGTGCCGCGCCAGTTCATCCCCTCGGTCGAGTTCGGGGTGACGGACTACCTCTCGCGCGGGCCGCTCGGCTTCCCGGTGGTCGACGTGGCAGTGACGCTGAAGGACGGCTCCTATCACTCGGTGGACTCCTCGGACATGGCGTTCCGGCAGGCGGGCCGTCTCGCCATGTCGGAGGGCATGCCGAAGTGTACGCCCGTGCTGCTCGAGCCGGTGATGGCCGTCGAGATCGCCGTGCCGAACGAAGCGACCGCGCGTATCAACGCGATCATTTCACAGCGGCGCGGCCAGATCTTGGGCTTCGACGCGCGCGACGGATGGCCGGGCTGGGACGTGGTCAAGGCGCAGATGCCGGAGACCGAGATCCAGGATCTGATCGTGGAGCTGCGCTCGGTGACGGCGGGCGTCGGCACCTTCACGGCCTCGTTCGACCACCTCTCCGAACTCACCGGCAAGCTCGCCGACCAGGTGCTCGCAACCCACCGGGCGGCGGCGGAGTGAGCGAGGCGGTTGGGCCCCGACATCGATAGCCATCGCCATGTGCCGCCGGCAGCGGACATGGCGATGGTTGGAGGCAGCCGTTCAGGCTCACCGTTACCCATGCTGCAGTCGAGCGCCGCCCGGCGATCCTGCCGATTGATCTTGGAGCCCCACTCTCGTAGGTTGCCGCCAAATCACGCCGCCCGAGCGGCGGCCAGCCCAGCGAGACCCCCATGCGACCTTCCAAGCGGCAGCCCGACGAGCTGCGCCGCGTCTCCATCGAGCGCGCCGTGTCGATGCACGCGGAAGGCTCCTGCCTGATCAAGTTCGGCAACACGCATGTGCTGTGCACGGCAAGCCTCGAGGAGCGGGTGCCGCCCTGGCTCAAGGGGCAGAACCGGGGCTGGGTGACGGCCGAGTACTCGATGCTGCCGCGCGCCACCCACGATCGGACACGCCGCGAGGTGACGACGGGGCACCCGTCAGGGCGCACACAAGAGATCCAGCGGCTGATCGGCCGCGCCTTGCGGGCCGTGGTCGACCTGCCGAAGCTCGGCGAGAAGCAGATCACCGTCGACTGCGACGTGATCCAGGCGGACGGCGGCTCGCGCACGGCCGCGATCACCGGCGCCTGGGTGGCGCTGCACGACTGCCTCGCCTGGATGAAGATGCGCGACATGCTGAAGGGCGAGGTGCTACGCGACCAGGTCGCCGCGGTGTCGTGCGGGCTGTATAAGGGCACGGCCGTGCTCGATCTCGACTATGCCGAGGATTCCAATGCCGACGCCGACGCCAACTTCGTGATGACGGGCTCGGGCGGCATCGTCGAGGTGCAGGGAACGGCGGAGACTGTGCCGTTCAGCCAGGAAGGCTTCGACCAGCTGATGGCCCTCGCCAAGACAGGCATCGGGCAGCTCGTCTCGCTGCAGAAGATGACGGTGACGTGAGGGAGTTCAGTGCCCATCGTCAGCGGCTGCTCGTCCGTTTGCACTTGGCGATCAGGCGGTCGTAGCCGCGTCCCAGGGTTTGGATGCCGATCTGCTTGTGACGCTCGAGGCCTGCGACGTAGCTTGGATGCGGCATCTGGTCGGCCGCTGCGGCGAGTTCGGAGAGCAGGGCGCCATCCATCGGCGCGGGGTCGGCCAGAGCCTGCCCAATCAGCGGGACGACCGCGGCATCGGGGTAGTTCCTTCTCCAAGTCCCCGAAGTTGCCGATTCCGAGACAATCTCCTGAACACCTGCGACCAGCCGGTAGGTGAGATAGGCGGCCGCGACGGTCGAGACAGCCGCCGCAGCGATGATGATGACGACCAAAGCTCGCTTCAAGACCGGCTCCAGTGGCTGTACCGCGGGGGAACTCCACAGAGGCTAACCTATCTGGGTTTACCGCCGCGTAACCGCGCGACGTGTTGCCTGCACATGCCTGTAAATGGGGCAGGCAACTCTCGACTGGCGAGCAAGGACCATCTGGCCGGCTGACAAGCGATCCGGTATCGAGGCCGGTATGAGCAGCCTCACGCATTTCCCGGTCTGTCCTTTCTCGCGGTCCATCCGGATCGCACTCGAGGAGATGGAGATCCCGTACACGCTCGTCGAGGAGCGGCCGTGGGAATGGCGTGCGTCGTTCCTCGCCATCAATCCCTCGGGCGATCTCCCCGTGCTGCAACTGTCGGACGGGTTGACCATCGCAGGGGCCTACGCGATCTCGGAGTACCTGGGCGAGATGGTGCGCCAGTCCTCCGTCGAGGAGCGCTTGAAGGACATCTTTCCGGGAACGCCCGAGGACCGCGCCGAGGTGCGCAGGCTCGTGCACTGGTTCCACGGCAAGCTCGACGCGGAGGTCACGCGCGAACTGCTCAAGGAGCGGCTCTATGCACTGCTGCAACCCGAGGCCAGCCGGCCTACGCCTACGCCGGAGCTGCTGCGGGCCCTGCGCGCGAACCTGCGCCATCACCTGAGCTATCTGGACTATCTCGCCGATCAACGGCGCTGGCTCGCCGGCGACGACCTGAGCTTCGCTGACTTCGCGGCGGCCGGACACGTATCGTGCCTCGACTATCTCGACGAAATCCGGTGGGAGGAGCACGCCCCCGCTCGGCAATGGTATCAGCGCGTGAAGTCGCGGCCCTCGTTCCGGTCGTTGCTGGCCGACCGGGTCGCCGGCGTTGCACCGTCTGCGCATTACGCTGACCTCGATTTCTGAGAACACCACGCGATGGCAAAGCGCGAGCAGACCTGGGAGGCCGAGATCGCCGATGACGCCCGGCGCGCGGGTTTCGACGCCGTTGGGTTTGCACGGCTCGATGTCATGGACGATGCCGCCGGCAAACGGCTTGCTGCGTTCCTCGCCGATGGACTGCACGGCGACATGGACTGGCTGGCGGCGACGGCCGAGCGCCGCGCGCACCCGCTGGCGTTATGGCCTGAGGCCCGCAGCGCGATCATGCTCGGCATGAGCTACGCTCCGGGGCGCGATCCCCTCGCCGTGCTGGCCGAGCGCTGGCGCGGCGCGATCTCGGTCTATGCGCAGGGCAAGGACTACCATGAGGTCGTCAAGCCGCGGCTGAAGCAGGTTGCCGGAGCGCTGCATCGCCGGACTGGCGCCAAGGTCAAGGTCTTCGTCGACACCGCCCCGCTGATGGAGAAGCCGCTCGCCGCGCTCTCGGGGCTCGGCTGGCAGGGCAAGCACACAAACCTCGTCTCGCGCGACCACGGCTCCTGGCTGTTCCTCGGCGCGATTCTGACCACGGTCGTGCTGGCGCAGAGTCCAGCCGAGACCGACCACTGCGGCTCCTGCCGCCGCTGCCTCGACGTGTGCCCGACGGACGCGTTCCCGGCGCCATACCGGCTCGATGCGCGGCGGTGCATTTCCTACCTTACCATCGAGCACAAGGGACCGATCGCGCGCGCGCTGCGCCCGCGCATGGGCAACCGCATCTACGGCTGCGACGACTGCCTCGCGGTGTGTCCGTGGAACAAGTTCGCCGCCGCCGCACGCGAGCAGCGCTTCGCGGCCAACGCCGGAACCGACAACCCGCCGCTCAGCGAATTGCTGGCGCTCGACGATGCCGCGTTCCGTCGCCGGTTCGCGGGAACCCCAGTGAAACGCACGGGCCGCGACCGGTTCCTGCGCAACGTGCTGATCGCCGCTGGCAATTCGGGCGACGCTGGTCTCGTGCCCCAAGTCGAGGCGTTGCTAGCCGACTCCTCGCCGATCGTTCGGGGCGCCGCGGTGTGGGCGCTCGGCCAGCTCGGCAGCGCGGAGCAGGTCGCTGTCGCCGCACGCGCGTTCGCCTCAGCGGAGCGCGACCCCGGCGTGCGCGCCGAATGGCAGGCGGAGGGCGCGACATGAGCCGCATGCTATGTCTCGGCCTCGGCTACAGCGCGCACGTCACAGCCGAGCGGCTCGCGGTAGCCGGGTGGGACATCGCCGGCACCGCGCGTACGACGGCAGGCGCCGAGGCGATCGCGGCGCGCGGGTGGCGCGGCGTCGTGTTCGATGGGGCGGCGCCGAGCAGGGCGTTGGCGGCGGCATTGAATTCCGCGACGCACCTGCTCGCCTCCGTGCCGCCCGGCAGCGACGGCGACCCGTGCCTGATCCATCACGCGGCCGACATCGCCGCCGCGCCGCAGCTGCGCTCAATCGCCTATTTCTCCACGGTGGGCGTCTATGGCGGCACCGAAGGCGGCTGGGTGGACGAGGCGACGCCCTGCGATCCCGTGTCGGAGCGCGGCCAACGACGTCTCGCGGCAGAAACGGCATGGCTGAACCTTGGACACGGCAGCGGTAAGCGCGTCACGATCCTGCGGTTGCCAGGGATCTATGGGCCAGGCCGTAGCGCCTTCGATGCGCTGCGAGCCGGCACCGCGCGCCGGATTATCAAGCCGGCCCAAGTGTTCAATCGCGTCCATGTCGAGGACATCGCGCGCGCCGTCGAGGCCGTGATCGCGCCGGTTGCGGGTGGGCAACCGAAGGCGCCAGGAAAAGACGCCGCGCACGCTCCGGCCGCCATCTACAACGTCACCGACGACGAGCCGGGCCCGCCGCAAGACGTCGTCGCGTACGCCGCTAGCCTGCTCGGTATGCCGCCGCCACCCGATGTGCCGTTCGAGGGAGCCGACCTCTCCCCGATGACCCGCAGCTTCTATGGCGAGTCAAAGCGCGTCTCCAACGCCCGCCTCAAAGCCGACCTCGGCTGGACACCGCTGTTTCCCAGCTACCGGGACGGCCTTGCCGCAATCCTGGCCAGCGAGCGGACATCATCGTCCTGAGTGCTATTCAGGCCCAGTTCAGCCGCCGTCCGCTTTGATGCCGCAAACGTGATCGATGGTTGCGCCATTCTGTGCTGGGAGAAATGCGCATGGTCCGCGTGCCGCTGACGGCCAACAGGTTTGCCTCAGGTCTCTTCGTGCTGGCATTGATGGGGACGGGGCTCTCGGGGCCAGTCCTCGCGGACGGCCCGTCGGGGCACGATATCGCGGAGCGGTTCGCCGCCGATGCTGAACGCACGGCAAAGCGGCAGGCCGAACGGGCAGAGCAGCAGCGCCTGAAGCGGCTCGATGCCGAGCGCCAACGCGACGAGACCGACATGCTGGCGCGGGCGCGGGCAGAAGCGGGTCAGCGTCAGGCCGATCTCGAGCGACAGCGGCAGGCGCGCGAGGACGCTGAGCTGCACGCCGAGGAAACGAGGCGCGCCGCCGAGCGCGAGGTCGCCGAACGCCAACGGGCCGAGCAGGAGCGTGCAGACATTTCAAGACGCGAGGCCGAGCGGGAGCGTGCCGCCACCGAGTCCGCCCGACGTCAGGCCGAAGCACACCTCGCCGAGGAGAAGCGCAGGGCCGCCGCCGCCCGTGATCGCCAGGCCGAGGCCGACCGCGTGTCGGACGCGCTCCGCAAGGCCATCGAGGCCCGCGAGCAGCAGGCCACGCGCCAGCCGGCGCCCGTCGAGCCCCCGGTCGAACGCGTAGAGGCCCGCCCGCCCGTCGCGCAAGAGCCACCCGCTCGCTACGGCCTGAGCTCAGACGCAGCGCCCGGCGCCACGCGCTATACCGTGCTCATGTTGATGGAGCCCGGCAACAAAGGCATCCGCCGCCACAACAAGACCGCCGATCCGGTGCTGTGCACCGACAGCGGCTGCTACGTCAGCAACGGCGCCACCGC
>JANOJW010000215.1:0-6661 GCA_031418955.1 Hyphomicrobiales bacterium
GTGCGGCTCGACCGGCTGGCGCGCGTGCCGATGCCGCTCGGGGGCGCGCTCGCTCTGTTCGCCGCCGGCGCCGCGCTGCTGTGGTTGGCGACAGGGCGAATTGCGGCAGCACCGGTGCAGGCCGCGACCTTGCTGGCGGTATTCACGGCCGCCGACATCGGCTGGAATAATGGACCGACGACGTCGTCGGCGCTGCCGACCGCGCACTACGAGGCGATGGAGCCGGCCACGAAGAACGATACAATCGCCTTTCTCAAGGCGAACGTGGTCAACGACGACACGCGCCGCGACCGCATCGAACTCGCCGGCTTAGGCTTCCACTGGCCGAACGTGTCGATGACGCACCGGCTGGAGAACACGCTCGGATACAATCCGGTGCGGCTCGGTCACTACTCGCGCGCAACGGGGGCAGAGGATCACATCGGGCTTCCCGACCAGCGCAAATGGTCGCCGCTGATGCCGTCCTATCGGTCGCACCTCGCGGATATGCTGGGCCTGCGCTTCATCGCGGCCGGTGCACCGCTCGAAACCTTCGACAAGGCGGCGCCGAAAGATGCCTTCCGCCTCGTTGCGCGGACGAAGGAGGCCTACATCTATGAGAACCCGGCCGCCCTGCCACGCGTGCTGTTCGCAACCGAGGCACGGCGCGCGGATTTCGAGGCGATCATCACCACCGGCCGCTGGCCCGATTTCGACCCGCGCCAAACCGTGCTGATCGATGGTCCCAGGGACTCCAAGCCTAGCCGCTTGCCCGGAGCGGCGCGCATCGTGAGCTATACGAACACCGAGGTGGTCGTCGATGTCGCCAGTCTGGAAGGCGGTTTTCTGGTGCTGAACGACATCTGGCATCCCTGGTGGCAAGCGGAGGTCCAGACATTCCTCCCGTCCACCGATCCGCGTGTCGCCTGGTCCAGCCCGCGTCGTCGGGTCCAGATCCATCGCGCCAACGTGCTGTTCCGCGCCGTCGAGGTGCCGGCGGGTGGACACCGGGTGATCTTCACCTTCCGTCCGCTCGACGGGGTGCGGCGGCAGCTCGCGCCCAAACGCTAAAGCATGGTTATCTGATGCCCAGCATGTAGGTCGGGTAGAAGTTGGGGCAGAGCGAAGCTCGGCACCGACGAGACCCGACATGATGCGGCACGGCTTTGTCGGGTCTCGGCCGCAAGTGCAACGCGGCCTTCTACCCAACCTACACGTTAGGCGTCTCGGCGTGCGGGGCTTTACATCGCCTGAGCGGTGTCGCAATTGCGTGACAGAGGCGGCATGACGTCTGCATCACGGCGGCACACGCCGGATGCTTGTGGGCATCTGGAGGCGCAAACGTGAAGACACGCCGGATGCTTGTGGGCATCTGGAGGCGCAACCAAGAGTGAGCCAGGGAGCGGAGAGCGTGTCCAGCGTTGCGACCATCATCGGTCGGCTGCTGCGCCTCGTGCAGCGCCGCGAGACCGTGGAGATGGCGGTCTCGGTGGCCAATCAGCTGCTGGTCAGCGGCATGACGTTCCTGATCGGCATCGCGGCGGCGCGCCTGCTCGGCCTCGAGCAGTTCGGCCGATTCAGCATGGTGCTGATCGCGGCGACCCTGGTGCAGGGGTTGCAGAACTCGGTCCTCAACATCCCGATGATGACGCTGTCGGGGCTCGGCGGCGGGCGCACGGTTTTCTATTTTCGCGGCGTGATGCTGTCGAACGCGCTGTGCTCGATCGCCGGCGGTATCGTGATCGGGCTCGTGCTGGGCATCGGTTTCGGCCTGCGCGACGGTGCGGTGCCGTGGAGCTTCGCTACGGCGGCGGCAGCCTATGCGGCGACGCAGAATTACATCTTCACCGGCCGGCGCCTGATGTTCGCGCGCCGCGACATCTTCCGCGCGATGGCGCTCGATATCGCGCGTTACGCTGTGCTGGCCGGCATTGTCGTAGCGCTGTGGCGCATGCTCGGCGGCGTCAGCGTCGAGGGGCTGCTGTGGGCGCTGGCGCTGTCGGCCTTCATCGCCATGCTGCCCTATGCGACGGCGCTCGGCGTCAGGGGCGTCGATCGCCGGCTGCTCTCCGCCATCTGGGGACGGCACTGGCCGTTCGCGCGCTGGCTGATGCCGATGACGCTCGTCACCTTCGCGCAGGAGCAGGCGGTGACGCTGAGCCTCGGCTTCTATCTCTCCGACGAGGCGGTGGGCGGTCTGCGCGCGGGCCAGTATCTGCTCGGCGCCACGCACTTCCTGCTGATGGCGCTCGAGAACGTGTTGCCGGCGGGAGCCGCGCGCGCGTTCACCTCTGGCGGGCGTCGCGAGCTGAAGCACTATCTGCTGGGCAAGCTTGCCGTGGTCGGCGTGCCCGTCGCCCTGTTGATCGGAGGCCTTGCCTATTGGGCCGGCGACGCGCTGGAACTCGCATTCGGCGAGCCGTTCCGCCGCTTCGCGCCGATCCTGCACATCTTTGCGGTGAGCTATGCCTTCATCTTCGTGCGCGACATCGCCTCGCAGTATTTCCGGGCGATCGAGCGCACCGACGTGATCCTGAAGGCGTTCCTGGTCAGCTGCATCATAGCCGCACTCATGGTGGTGCCGGCGTTGAAGCTCTACGACGTGATCGGTGCCGCTCTGCTGATCCTGGCGATCAACGTCTCGTCGATGCTCTATGTGGTGTGGGCGATCTATCGCGACCGGCCGATGTCGACGTTGGCGTGAACTGGGATGCGCGTGCGCTTTCTACCTGATGTCACTTGGACGGAACCCGCCCCCTCACCGTCATGCCCGCGAAGGCGGGCACCCACGACGAGCAAAGGGCGAGGCGCTGACGGACAGGCAGTGCGAAACGAATGGCGCATTGTTGACACACGTCGTGGGTGCCCGCCTTCGCGGGCATGACGTAAAGGGATTCACCGCAAGAGTGCGAGGATCGCCAGTTCGTAGATCGCAATCATCACGGCCATCGCCCCAAGCATCGAGAAGGGATCGGGTGGCGTCGCGATGGCCGCCAACAGCGCAATGCCGACGATGGCAAGTCGTCGGTGCTGCACCATCGGCTTATGCATCGGCTGCATCCCTGGCGGCCTGTTTGTCGGCGCGGGTTTTGGCGATGCGGTCGACGATATAGATCGAGACCTCGTAGAGCGCGACGGTCGGCACGATCATGGCGATCATCGAGAACGGATCGGGCGGCGACAGGATGGCGGCGACCACCGAGATGCCGACGATGGCGTAGCGGCGGAACGAGCGCAGTGCTTGGCCGTCGAGGAAGCCCGCGCGCGCCAGCAGTGACAGCGCCACCGGCAACTGGAAGCAGATGCCGAAGCCGAGGATCAGCGTCATGATCAGCGACAGGTAGTCGGAGACACGCTGCTCGAGCTCGATCTTGATCGGGCCCGTGGTCACCTGCATTTTGACGAAGAAGTACATCATCGCCGGCGTCACGATGAAATAGACCAGCAGCCCGCCCAGAATGAACAGGATCGGCGTGGCGATCAGGTACGGCCGGAAGGCATTCTTCTCGTCGGTATAGAGGCCGGGCGCGATAAACTTGTAGAGTTGCAGGGCGAGATTCGGGAACGTCAGGCAGGTGGCGCCGAACAGCGCGAGCTTCAGCTGCGTGAAGAAGAACTCGGGCGCGCTGGTCTGGATCAGGCGGATGTTGGTCTGCCCCGTCGCCCACTTGACCGCCCACAGATAAGGCTGCACCAGCAGCAGGAACAACTGGTCGGCGAACGCGAAGCAAACGACGAAGCCTAGCGCGATGCCGATGATGGCGTAGATCAGCCGCTGGCGCAGCTCGATCAGATGCTCCATCAGCGGCGCCTTGGAGGCGTCGATCTCCTCCTGGCCCGAGCGCTTGGGCTCACCGCTTTCGTCATCGGGCTTTCGCGGCACCATGTCCTGCATGTCAGGCCCCGACCTTCTCTGGTGCAGGCGCGGGCTTCGCCTCGGCGGCCTGTGGCACAGGCTTGGCCTCGGCAATCGGTTCCGCGGGCGGGCTTGCCGCATCGAGTGCGGCGGCGAGTGCGGCGTCGGCCGACGACGTCCCACCACTCTCGCCTATGGGCAGAGCTGGCAGGTCGGCGCGCTCGATAGCGCTATCGCCCTTCATGGTAGTGGAGGCGTGGTCGAGCGCGCTCGTCGCGTCGGACTTGATGTCCTCGGCCTCCTTCCTGAACACCGCCTCGGCGTCGTGCACAGCGCTCTGCGCGTCCTTGCCGAAGTCCTCGACCTGCTTCTTCAGGTCGGCGAGCTCGGACTCGCGCATGGCGTCGTCGAACTGGGCGCGGAACTCCGCCGCCTGCCGCTTGATCATGCCGACGTAGCGCCCGATCGTCCGCAGCAAGCCGGGCAGCTCCTTCGGGCCGACCACGAGCAGCGCGATCAGCAGCACCAGAAACATTTTGCTGGTCGACAGGTCGAACAAGGGTCTCTCTCCATGCGCCTTCGGATGCCCACTCCGCATCCGGCGCGTCTCCTTTGCGCCTTCGAATGCCCACTCGGCATCCGGCGCGTAGGGCCGTCGTCCAGACTGGGCATCCGCTGGTGCAGACGTGACGCGCCGGATGCGGGTGGGCATCCGAAGGCGCAAGCTTAGTGACACCAGTTTTGCAGGCGAACGTTAACTGGTCTTGGTGCCCTCGGGCGTGGGCGTCGGCTTGTTGGCCTGCTCGAGCGGCTTGGGCGGAGACGTCGTACCGTTCGGCGACGCCGGTGTCTCCGGCGCCTTGGCCGCGTCGTCGTCCTGCATGCCTTTCTTGAACGTTTTGATACCCTTGGCCATGTCGCCCATCAGCTGCGGGATCTTGCCGGCGCCGAACACCAGCAGCACGATCAGCAGCACGATGAACCACGCTTTGGGGTCCGAGATGAACGCGGGAACGGACAGCACTGTCATCACCATCGAAGATGGCTCCTGGTTACTAGGGATTTAGCCCTTGCGGTTGGACGCACTATCGCAGAAAGGCCGCCCCCCGGCAAGCGAAGCGCCCGATCCTACGCCGCAGAGCATCGCGCACGGGGACAATCTATCCCCGCCGTTAACGATCGCAACTGATCGACCGCGCGAAACTTGTGCCCATGGGTTGGCGCGGGCGTATCATGCGCTCGTCTTCACCGCTGAGGGGCTCAGGCTCGAGCTGGACGTCTGGGTGGTGGGGATGCGCAATCCCGCATGGGATGCCGCCGAGCTCAAGGTGTCCGCCTCCCAAAGGCCCGCCCGATGCTCGAAGTCCGCCGGTCAATCGGGCGGATGCGGCAAAATCCAGCGAAGCTTGCGCCGCGTGGAGCCAGCGTGGCATCCAGCAACGACCAGATTGAGCGGCCCCGCTGCTCCACCTCCCTCACGGGAGAAATTGGAAGATCCGACCGACCCCACCCGCCGACCGAATGGTCGCGGGGCGATCGTCGTTGTGCGGCCGCTCCCGACTGCGGCAAACATCGGCGCGCGTTGACCCGGTCGGCAGCAGGTGCTTAGGGTCGCCGTGAGCTTCAGCTTGGGACACCGTGACCACCCTGTCAGACTTCATGCGGCGCATCCGCGGCGAGGCGCCGCCGGCACCCGTCCCCCAGCCGAGCGGGGCGCCAGCCGGCCGCGCGCGGGCAACCTTCGCCGCGAGCCTCACCTTCGAGGACGTCGCGCGGCGCTACGGCGACCTCATGGCGCTGAAAGGCGTCTCGCTCGACATCGCGCCCGGCGAGGTGGTGTGCCTGCTCGGGCCGTCGGGCTGCGGCAAGACGACGTTGCTGCGCATCGCATCGGGGATCGAGAAACCGTCCGCTGGCCGCGTACTGATCTCGGGCGAGGAGGTCGCGGGCCCCGCCCGCTTCGTGCCGCCCGAGCAACGCGGCGTCGGCCTGATGTTTCAGGATTTCGCGCTGTTCCCGCACCTGACGATCCTCGAGAACGTGGCGTTCGGACTGAAGTCGCTGCCCAGACCTGAGGCCCACCGCGAGGCGATGACCATCCTCGAGCGGGTCGGGCTCGGGCACATGGCGGCGCAATATCCGCACGTCCTGTCGGGCGGCGAGCAGCAGCGCGTGGCGCTCGCCCGGGCGCTGGTGCCACGGCCAGCCGTAATATTGATGGATGAGCCGTTCTCCGGCCTCGACATCCAGTTGCGCGAGCGGCTGCAGGAGGAGACCAAGTCGCTGCTGCGCGAGACCCGCGCCACCTCGATGATCGTCACCCACCACCCCGACGAGGCCATGCGGCTGGGCGACCGTATCGCCGTGATGCGGGGGGGCCGCATCGTGCAGGTCGGCAAGGCCCGCGACCTGCACCGGGCACCGGCAGATCTGTTCGTCGCCCGCCTGTTCTCCGAGGTGAACGAGGTTCGCTGGACCGTCACCGGGGGCGCGCTGCGCACGCCGGTCGGCACTTTCGTCGTCCCAGAGATCGCCGAGGGCGAGGACGCCATCCTGTGCATCCGCCAGCGGGCGGTCCGCATCGTGCAGGCCGGCGAGGGGCGCCCGGCCCGCGTCCGCGACATCCGCTATCTGGGCGACGCGGCGGTGGTCGAGATGGAGGTGGAAGGGTTCCAGGTGCCGGTCAAAGCCCGCATGCGCGAGAGCGAGGTGCCGGTGGGAGAGGGCGACATCGGCATCATCGTCGATCCCGAGCGGGTCCTTGTATTTCCGGTCGAAGGCCCCGAGATCGACGCTCAAGCCGAGGCTGACCGTCTATTTTAGGGT
>JANOJW010000216.1:0-2330 GCA_031418955.1 Hyphomicrobiales bacterium
GTGAACGTGCGCCCGGTTTCCACCGAGCGGGCCTTGATGATCTCGATCAGGCGGGTGCGGCTGATGGCGGGCAGGCTCATCGGAACCTCGCAATGTGCTCGTCGGACGCCTCGTGACTGGCGCGCCGACCGCCACGATGTCAAGCCAACCAATTGTGCTTGTCCCCGCCAAAGCAGGACGGAACCGCTTAACGGCACGTCACCACGCGACCACCGAGCTGTCCTGGAATGAAACGTGCGAGGTCCTGTATCGGGGCCAAATCGCGTTGATCGATGTTAAATTGCGTCAACAGGTGTTTTCAGTTCGTTACCGGACGCGGAGTCTTGGCACGAGACATGCTTTTCACACGGCAACCGTTCGTCAACGCCGTATCTGGGACACCCCCACCCGTGTCGACTGCCGATATCCCCAACATCCCCGACGTCATCGTCCAGCCGATCGAGGTCGACAGGGACCGTCCGGCTGCATCTGAGCCCCGGCGCATCTCGCCCGTGATCGTCGCTGGTCTCGTGCGCCTCGGCGAAATGGCGCTGCTCGCGGTCTCGGGCCTCGTCATCGCCGGCGCCTGGGTCGGCTTCGCCGACGCCTTCGAGGATACGCGCTATCTGATGGCCATCCTGATCACCGCGCTCGCCGCGGTGGTCGCCAGCCATCGCCTCGAGCTGTACGCCTTCGCAGCGCTGACCACGCCGCTGCGCCAGTTGCCGAAGGTGGCGGTCGCCTGGACCACCGCCATGGCGCTCCTCGTCGGCGCCATCTTCCTGCTGAAGGCCGGCATCGACTTTTCGCGCGCCTGGCTGATCCTGTGGTACGTCGGCGGGCTCGCCGTCGTCGGCTCGTTCCGCCACGCCATTTCCACCGCCATTCAGCACTGGTCGCAGCAGGGTCGCCTCAACCGCCGCGCCGTCATCTACGGGGCAGGCCCCGAGGGCGAGACGCTCGTCAAGGCGCTCGAGGCCGACGCCGACAGCGACGTGCGCATCTGCGGCATCTTCGATGACCGCGGCTCGGACCGCGTCGCCGACCGCATCGGCGGCCATCACCGCGTCGGCAACATCAACGAGCTGATCGCCTATTGCCGCACGCAGCCCGTCGACCTGCTCATCGTGACGCTGCCGATCACCGCCGAGGCGCGCCTGCTCGAGATCCTGAAGAAGCTCTGGGTGCTGCCCGTCGACATCCGTCTTGCCGCCCACAACAGCAAGCTGCGCTTCCGCCCGCGTGCCTACTCGTTCATCGGCCGCGTGCCCATGATCGACATCTTCGACCGTCCGCTCGCCGACTGGGACAGCCTCGTGAAGACGGTGTTCGACAAGGTCGTCGCCACCGCCGCGATCATCGCGTTAGCCCCGGTGATGGCGCTCGTCGCGCTCGCCGTGAAGCTCGACAGCCGGGGCCCCGTGCTGTTCCGCCAGCAGCGGCTCGGCTTCAACAACGAGCTGATCGACGTGTTCAAGTTCCGCTCCATGTACACCGACATGTCGGATGCGAACGCCGCCAAGCTCGTGACCAAGGGCGATCCCCGGGTCACTCGCGTCGGCCGCTTCATCCGCCGGACCAGCCTCGACGAGCTGCCGCAGTTCTTCAACGTGCTGACCGGCACCCTGTCGCTGGTCGGCCCGCGCCCGCACGCGCTGATGGCCAAGGCCGCCGACCAGCTCTATCACGACGTCGTCGACGGCTACTTCGCCCGCCACAAGGTCAAGCCCGGTATCACCGGCTGGGCGCAGATCAACGGCTGGCGCGGCGAGACCGACACGCCCGAGAAGATCCAGAAGCGCGTCGAGCACGACCTCTACTACATCGAGAACTGGTCGCTGTTCCTCGACATCTACATCCTGATCAAGACGCCGCTGTCGATGATCAATTCCGACAACACGTATTGAGCGGTTTGCCGGCTGGAGCGGCCGCAGGTCGGGTAGAGCAGCGATCGTAAGCGAAGCGAAAGTTCGTTGCGAGACCCGACGCGGCACGGCGCTGTCGGGTCTCGGCTCGCCACGTGCAGTCGGCCTTCTACCCCACCGCACTACCCTCCGGCACGATGCCTGCATTGCCCGCGGCGAAAGAGGGTTGATCATGTCCAATCTCATTCTCGCGCTCGGCGGGCGCGCGAAGCCGGGCGGCGCGCTCGCAGGCCTGGGCCTCGACGACATCGCCCGCCTGCTCGTGGCCCTCGCTGTCGCCATGAGCGGCGTCGTCTTCGGCGAGCCCGCACCCGTCGATCTGGTGATGCTGGTCCTCATCGTCCTGCTGCCGCTCGCTGGTCTGCAAGTTTATCCGCAGGCCCTCGTCGCCTATCTGCTGTTGTGGCTCGCCTGCGGGGTCGGCGC
>JANOJW010000217.1:0-5497 GCA_031418955.1 Hyphomicrobiales bacterium
TGTTGGCCCCGATCTCGACGTCGTCTTGGATGATCACCCGCCCAATCTGCGGCACTTTCAGGTGCCCCTTGGGGCTCATGGCGAAGCCGAAGCCGTCCTGGCCGATCCGGACGCCCGCATGGATGATGACGCGGTCGCCGATGAGGGCATGGGTGAGCGAGACCGACGGACCGATGTAACAGTCGCGACCGACCGTGCAGCGGTAACCGACGAGCGCGCCTGCCGCAATCACGCTGTCGCGGCCAACCTGGGCCTCGCGGCCAACCACCGCGCCAGGCTCGATCGTGGCCCCGTCCTCGATTCGTGCGGACGGGTGCACGTTGATCCCTAGTTCCCCCGCCGCGAAGCCCGCCGTCTTCGAGCGCATGGCGTCCGGGTAGAACAGGTGCAGGGCGCGGGCGAAGGCACGATAGGGATGCTTGGTGACGAGGGCCGCGGTAGATGCCGGAACCCTATGGGCCAGGGCCGGCGCGACGAAGCAGGCACCGGCTTTCGTCAAGCTCAAGGCGTCCAGGTATTTGCGATTGTCGATGAAGGACACGTGGCCGGAGCCAGCGTCCGACAGTGCCCGCACGTCGGCAATGACTATCGCCGGATCGCCTCCAGCCGGCAGCTCGGCCTCGACGTGGCGCGCCACCTCCGCAAGCGGGAAAGGCCCTGCACGGTCGAAGAAGCCGGGATGCTCCATGGTCGGGACAGTCCTTTCGCGCCCATCATGACGCTGTGCCGATGCCCGGATAGGCCTACTTCCCGCCGGGATCAAGGCTGTCGAACCGTCCATGCACCCCTGTATGCTGGAAATCAAAAGGGCAGCCTTGCGGGCTGCCCAATCTAAAACTTCGGCTCGGCAATCCGCTGGTCAGTCGGCGACTTCGGCGCTGCGCACGCGCGGGTTGCGCTTCACGACCTTGCGTGGTTGGCCCTGGGTCGTCGTCACCTGACGACGCGGACGGTCATCGTCGCCATAGGCCGAAACGGGCGTCGCAAAGGCCGACGGCGGCGCATCGGCAGAGGCGACACGGCGGCGCTGCGGCTGCTGGGGACGCTCGGAGACGGCCGGGCGCTCGGCTCGCGCCGGACGGTCTGCTGAGGCAACAGCGGGACCACCGCGGAACGTCTGCCATGTCACCGTCACCTTGGCGCCCACGGCGATGCGGGGATAGAGGTCGATCACGTCCTGGTTGTACATGCGAACACAACCCTTGGAGACGGCGGCGCCAATGGTCCACGGCGCGTCGGTACCATGGATTCGGTAGGCCGAGGCGCCGAGGTAAAGCGCTCGCACGCCGAGGGGGTTCAGCGGATGGCCGCCCGGCACCCAGTTCGGCAGGCGCGGGTTCTCGGCGCGCATGGTGGCGGTCGGTGTCCACGACGGGTTCTCGCGCTTCTGCGAGACGGAGGTGACACCCTGCCAGCGGCTCTGATCGCGCGGAATGGCGATCGGATAGCTGACGGCCTCGCCCTGTCGGACGACATGATAGAGGCGACGATCACCGAACGAGACGACGATCTGGCCGGGGCCGTATTGCGGGCTGAATTTCACGACTTCGCGGCCACTGCCGCCAACGGTGCTGCCGCCGCCCCAGGACCAGGTGTCCTGCTGGGCAGACGCCGCGCCGGGAAAGGCAACGGCAATCAGGGCTGCTGCGGCGAGCGCGAACAGTGGGCGGGAATAGCTCTCGGTCATCATCATCTCCGGTCTGTACTCTACTCGGGCTCTTGCGGCTCGTTGGTCTTGAGGTCGCTCCTCGGCCGCATTGGGCGCGGCCGAAGTGTGGCGACTTTCAGTGAATAGAGCGTTTACCAGTGTTCAACTTTGGCGGCTTTTCGGCAATTCCTCGGCCCGCGTGTGGAGCACGCGTGTCCATGGTCAGGTCACTTGGCCATGGGATGGCACCTGTTGCAACAGGGTGCGCGCGGTCGTCGCGGATTTTGGGGCGAGCGGCGTGTCAATTACGTCCATGTTGTGGGAAATGGGCCACGGAAAGGGCGATAAGCTGTGGGGAGCCTGTGGATTTCCCCACTGGACGTAGGCGTCCTTCAGCTCGGTTAGAGGATGTGACCGGGAATCAGCAAAATTCAATGTGCTGCAAATGTTCTTTTTTTGATTGACGTTGCCGCGCCCGGAGATTAGAACATAAATAGAACAAACAGACCGCGAGTGCTCCGTGCCCAAGGCTCCATATCCCCCTGCACTGGACCTTTGGGATTGCCCCGACACCGGCGCTCGCACGACTGGTTGTTCGCGTTTGCGTTGTTGCGTGGCGGACGGCGCGGACAGTCACTCCCTTGTCCAGCCGTCCGCCGCGCCTGTTGCCCGGTCCAGCCGACCTCGGCCCCCGCCTGGCAGTGAGCCGGTGCATGGGGGCCGTCGCGCGCTCCTGGCCGACCTCACAGCGCGGATCCGGACGATCGAGCGCCGGCACGGGCCTCTCGACGTCAATGGGTTGGACGGGAGCCACGCTGAGCCATCTTGGGGCTTCGGCGAACCAGCCGTCGATGCGCTCTGGCCGGGCGTGCTCGCAACCGATGCCGTGCACGAGATGAAACCCGCCGCAGCGCAGGACTGGCCTGCAGCCCTCGCGTTCACCCTGCGCCTCGCGGCCCGCCGGCGCGCCGCGCTTGGGTCTGCTGCCGCGATGCGCCCCCTGCTCTGGTGCACGACCACGGCCTTCACGGCCGAGCATGGTCATCTCCACGCGCCGGGGCTGGCGGCGCTTGGATTATCTCCCGACGCGATCCTGGTCGCGGAAACAGCGCGCGACGCCGAGACGCTCTGGGTGCTCGAGGAAGGCTTGCGCTCCCGTGTTCCAGCCGTGGTGGTCGGCGCCCTGAAGGGTATCCCGACAACCGCGGCGCGGCGCCTGTCGCTCGCGGCCGCCGAGGCCGGCGTGCCATGCCTCGCGCTCACCGCGCCGCATGCCGACGGGGCGCTATCTGCGGCCACCCGTTGGCTGATCGCGCGAGCGGCGAGCGGGCCCCACCCGTTCGACCCCGAGGCCCCCGGCGCCCCACGCGCGCGCGTTACACTCGTGCGATGTCGCACCGCGGTTAAGGCCGCCAATCGAACCGAGCTTGTGGAGTGGTGTGATGTCACGCATCGTTTCCGTCTGGCTGCCAGCCTGGCCGATCGAACGGCTGCGCCGCAGTGGCGCGCTGCAACCGCTGGGCAAACCCGTCGCGCTGGTTGAAAAGACGCCGCACGGGTTGCACATCCATGCCGCCGACGAAGCCGCATCGGCGGCCGGCGTGCGACCGGGCCAGGCGCTGGCGGACGTGCGCGCCGCGCTACCGCAGATCGTGGTGCGGCCGGCCGAGATCGACCGCGACCGCCGCGCGCTGCAAGGCCTCGCCCGCTGGCTCGGCCGCTACGGCCCTGCCCGCCATGTCGATGGATCCGACGGCGCCTGGATCGACGCGAGCGGCGTCACCCACCTGTTCGGTGGCGAGGCGGCGCTGCTCGATGATCTCGTTGGACGGCTCGCCCGGCTCGGGCTCACCGCGCGCGCCAGCATTGCCGACACGCTCGGCGCCGCGCACGCACTCGCGCGCTGGGGTGGGAGCGCGGCTGAAGCCGGTCGGGCCATCGCCCCGCCGGGCGCTGCCGCCACCAGGAACGCCCTCGCCGACCTCCCGGTTGCAGCCCTCCGCCTCACGCCGGCGACCGTGCAGCTTCTCCACCGCCTCGGCTTGAAGCGCATCGGCGCGCTCTATGGCCTGCCGCGCGTGGCGCTCGAGCGACGTTTTCGCGATGACGGCGGCAAGGCTGGCCGGGACGCCGCGCGCGCGGGCGCTGCCGCCGTGCTGCATCGCCTCGATCAGGCGCTCGGGCATTTGGCCGAACCACGCGCCCCGCTCGTCGAACCGCCGGACACGACCGCCCGCCTCGCCTTCGCCGAGCCCCTCGTCTCCGACGCCGGCATCCGCTCAGCGCTCGGGCAGCTCGCGGCCGACCTCTGTGGCAAGCTCGACGCAGCCGGCCTCGGCGCCCGGCGCTTTGCGCTCGCGCTCTATCGCAGCGATGGCACCTGCGCGCAGGTGCAGATCGGCACCAGCACCGGCTGCCGCGATTCCGCACACGTGCTGCGCCTGATGAGCGAGCGGCTCGCCTCCCTCGATGCCGACCTCGGCATCGACGCAGCCGTGCTCGAGGCCCGCGAGACAGCGCCGCTCGCCGCCGTGCAGACGGGCCTCGCCGCCGGCTCTGCAGCACCCGACCCGGCCATCCTCGTCGACCGGCTCGCCAACCGTCTCGGCCCCCGCCGCATCGTGCGGCTCGCGCTGGCTGAGAGCCACATCCCCGAGCGGGCGACGTCTGTTCTTGCGCCTTCGGTTGCCCAGTCCCAACCGGCGCGTGCGCCTTCGGTTGCCCGTCGTGTCGAAGACGCGCCTCCGGCACGATGCCAACCGGCGCGTGCGCCTTCGGATGCCCACAAAGCATCCGGCGCGCCTTCGACTGCCGGCGACGCAGCCAATTCACTGCGTATTCCCCGCGCCGGTTGGCACTGGGCAACCGAAGGCGCAAACAAGAGACGCCCCTCCCTGCTCTTTGCACCGCCCGAGCCTGTCGCTGTCGTCGCCGAGATCCCGGATGGCGCGCCGGCCCGTCTCGTCTGGCGCCGCGTCGCGCGCCGCATCGTGCGCACGCAAGGCCCCGAGCGCATCGCGCCCGAGTGGTGGCGCGCGCTCGCACTCCCCGAAGAACGCCGCCCCGCCACCCGCGACTACTACCGCCTCGAGGACACGACCGGCGCCGGCTACTGGGTGTTCCGCGACGGCCTGTGGGGCGACGGCTCCGCCGAGCCGCGCTGGTTCCTGCATGGAGTGTGGGCATGAGCGCGCGACGTGACTTCGCCGGGCCGGAGCCCTATGCCGAGCTCGCGGCGATGAGCAACTTTTCGTTCCTCGCCGGCGCCTCGCACCCCCACGAGCTCGTCGCACAAGCCAAGGCGCTCGGCCTCAGCGCCATCGCCATCGCCGACCGCAATACGCTCGCTGGCGCCGTGCGCACCCACACGGCCGCCAAGGAGGCGGGCCTGCGCACCATCCCTGGCGCCCGCCTCGAGCTTGCCGACGCGCCCGATCTCGTCTGCCTGCCGACGGATCGCGCCGCCTGGGGCCGCCTCTGCCGCCTCCTGTCGCTCGGCCAGGGCCGCGCCGAGAAGGGCTGTTGCATCCTCACGCTCGCCGACGTCGCCGCCCACGCCGACGGCCAGGTGCTGATCGCGCTGCCACCCGCCGACTGGGATTGGCGCTGCGCGGTCGCTGGGACGCAGCAGGTCCGAGCTTTGCTCGAAGCGGGTTCGCGCCCGCACCCCGCCGGGAGGGAGACCCTCCCGGACCCGCCCCCATTTATTCATAAATGGGAGGGGGTTCGGGGGACTCCCCCGAGCGGGGTCCTGCCGGAGGCGCGTGGCTTCGACACGACGTGGCAACCCGCTCGCGAAGCGAGTCCAACGCTCACCACAACCGACAATCTCGAAGCAGCCCTCCACCG
>JANOJW010000218.1:0-1812 GCA_031418955.1 Hyphomicrobiales bacterium
CGACGCCGATCCAGCTCCGTGCCATCCCGCTGATGATGGAGGGCCGCGACGTGATCGGCAGCGCTCAGACGGGCACGGGCAAGACTGCGGCATTCGCCCTGCCGATCCTCACAAAGCTCGGGGAAAGCACCGGCGTGACGCGCGCTCTCATTCTCGAGCCAACTCGGGAACTCGCCGCCCAGGTCGAGACTGCCTTCCGCGACCTCTCACGCTTTCTCAAGCTCAACATCGCCGTCGTCTACGGCGGTGTCGGCTACGGCACGCAGACCGATGCGCTCAAGCGCGGCGCGGATATCGTGGTCGCGACGCCCGGCCGGCTGCTCGACCACCTCGGCCGTGGCACCTGCAAGCTCGATCGCGTCGAGAACCTCGTCCTCGACGAAGCCGATCGCATGCTCGACATGGGCTTCCTCCCCGACGTGAAGCGCATCCTCGAGCGCTGCCCGCGCGCGCGCCAGACATCACTTTTCTCCGCCACGATCCCGCCGCAGATCGAAACGCTCATCCACTGGGCGATGAAGAATCCTGAGACCGTGGAGATCGGCGCACGCCGGTCGCCCGCCGAGACGGTCAAGCACGTCGTCTATCCCGTCGCCGAGGCGCAGAAGGCCGATCTCCTCCTCGCGTTGCTGGATCAAGTTCACTACGACTCGGTGATCATTTTCTGCCGCACCAAGCATGGTGCCGATCGGATCGGCAGCCAGCTCAAGAAGAGCAATCATTCCGTCGCCATCCTTCATTCCAATCGTACCCAGAACGAGCGTGAGCAGGCTCTGGACGGTTTCCGCAAAGGCCGCTTTGAAGTGCTCGTCGCCACGGACATCGCCGCGCGCGGGCTCGACATTGCGGACGTCAGCCACGTCATCAACTTCGACGTGCCCCAGCACCCGGAGGATTACGTCCATCGCATCGGGCGCACCGGCCGAGCGCAGGCCAGCGGTGACGCATTCACCATCATGGCCGCCGAGGATCGCCCGCACATGGCTTCGATCGAGCGGTTCATCGCTCAGAACATCCCGCGCGTAAAGCTCGAGGGCTTCGACTACACCTACTCCACTGTGCTGGAAGACAAGCCCGGCAGCCCTGACGCGCATAACACGAAGTTCCGTGGCGTGCGCCTGAGCGGCGGCTATTACTTCGGCCCGGCGCGGCGGAAGAAACGGTAACGCTCATCACGGACAGGCTCGCGCAGCGTGAGTGACAAGCGACATTTTTTGGGCGTCGAGATTGGCGGGACGAAGTTGCAACTCGTCGCAGGTGGTGAAACCGCATCGGTGCTGGAGCGGCGGCGTTTCACCGTGGATCGGTTGGAAGGCAGCGAAGGCATCCGTCGGCAACTGGAGTCCGCGATCCCGGCACTTGTGGCCAAATGGAAGCCGACGGCCATCGGCGTCGGATTCGGCGGGCCCATCGACTGGCGGACCGGGCGCATCGCGCGTTCACACCACGTTGAAGGCTGGTCAGACTTCGAACTCACCGCGTGGTTGCGTTCGCTGACCGGCATCCCGGCTCATGCGGACAACGACGCGAACGTGGCCGCCCTCGGAGAGGCTTCGTGTGGCGCCGGGGCGGGGTTAAGCCCTGTGTTCTACGTCACACTCGGCAGCGGCGTCGGCGGCGGACTGGTGTTGGACGGCAGGATTTATCACGGCGCGAAGCCGGGCGAGTCCGAACTGGGGCATGTGCGGCTGGATCGAGTCGGCACCATCGTCGAGAGCCGTTGCTCCGGCTGGGCCGTTGACGCAAAGATCCGCCGGCTGAAACAGGAGGGCGAGAGCAGCGTGCTGTGCGATTGGATTGGCGAGGAATGCG